>JBATNZ010000235.1:0-14326 GCA_049290615.1 Candidatus Contendibacter sp. | reverse complement strand
ACGGGGCGGCGGATGAGCATCCGCTGCTTGTTTGGCGCTTCGCGCCGCACAACCAGCGGATCAAGCCGACATCGGCCGTCAAAGCCTTCGGCTTTTCCGCCCTCGCGGCTTATCCGCCGCCCCGTTAGGCTCGAAAAAGTAAACATATGTCAGAAAACCCAGCAATGAGAACCAGGCTCGTAGGTTGTGATGAAATATCCTATCTAGCTGTACGCGAGGAAAAAGTATGGAAAGTATAGCCCTGACCATTCATAATGACAAAATCAGGCAGGAAATCTTTGATTTCTTAAAAAAATTTCCAACTGACGAGTTAGAGTTGATGCCCATAGAAGATGCTGAGGACTTGCAACTTCTACAAAAAACTCGCCATGAAGAGACGATTTCTTTCTCTGACTATTTGAACAATGCAGATTGAACTCAGAAAGTCGGCGGTAAATGATTTAAAGTCTCTGCCAAAAAGCATTAAAGATGCTATTCATTCTAAAATAGCCGAGCTAGTTAGGTTTCCAAATGTAAGCAATGTCAAAAAGCTCACAAACTTTGAACCCGCTTACTGCTTAAGGATCGGAGATTACAGGGTTTTGTTTGATGTCAAGAGTGATAAAATTGTGATAGGCCGTATTCTACATAGAAAAGAAAGCTACAAGCAGTGACTTTCTATGTAAATCGAATCTGCCTAATAAACCGTTCCAGCGCACCCGCGCCACAAAGCGGCTTGGTGTTTTCAGGTTTCGTGGAGTGGGGCGCTGAACGCGGGCGTTGTCGCGGACGCTTCGCGCTCGCGACAACGAGGTGCCGGATGAGCATCCGCTGCTTGTTTGGCGCTTCGCGCCGCACAACCATGCGGATCAAGCCGACATCGGCCGTCAAAGCCTTCGGCTCTCCCGCCCTTCGCGGCTTATCCGCCGCCCCGTTAGAAACTGTCTAAAAACTAACTCATTGATCTATATGATTGTCGATTTGGGCTTCCAGCCGATTTTTGGCCTATCCAGCCGGCTGGAGATGGAATCAGCGAAAAATTTTTATGAAAAATCAATGAGAAGTTTTTCGACAGCTTCTAACATGAACCGGTGGTTCCGTACCGCACCCCCGACTGTCGCTTCGAGCACGCATGGCAACTGGGTGCTGCGCCGGAGACTGCGCCATTGACTGTTGTGGGTGACGTAAAAGACAGCAAGGCGTGGTCTCAGCAAACCTTGATTACTTATTTGGGGTTTATTCGTATGAAAAACTACACGGCAATTATTGAGCGTTGTCGAGACACCGGGCTTTACGTGGGTTTTATTCCTGGATTCCAAGGTGCTCATACGCAAGCGGAAACCTTGGATGAATTAAATCAAAATCTTCGAGAAGTCGTTGAAATGTTGCTTGAAGATGGTGATCCCATACTAGAAGCTGAATTCATCGGTACTCAAAATGTTGTCGTGGCTTGAATATGGGAAACTTACCTATTCTTAAGCCTCGTGAGGTTGTTGCGTTGCTTGAAGCATTAGGATTTGCTGAAGTTCGACAACGCGGCTCTCATAAGCAGTTTCGTCATTCTGATGGCCGGTGTACTACAGTACCGTTCCATGCGGGGCGTGACATATCACCGATCTTGCTTCGGCAAATTGCAAAAGACATCGGCTTAACGATTGACGAATTTCTTAACTTCAGAGCCTAACTTGGCGTTGCAGCGGACTCCGCTACGCTCCGCCGCTGAACGTTGACGTTCGGCTCGTCTGGTTCACGCCTTCGCTATCATCCGCATTTGGAGGTCCACATGAGACGCCTGTTCGTTGCAGCGACGGTCCTTCTTCTGCTCACCGGTCCCTGCCTCGCGGACGAGAAAGCCGCAGTCAGCCAGGCCCAAGCAGCCGCAACCACTTGGCTCGCGCTGACCGATGCCGCGAAGTACGGGCCAGGCTGGGACGAGACTGCCTCGCTCTTCAAGGCCGCCGTCACGAAGGCCAACTGGGAGAGTGCGCTCAAAGGTGTACGTGCGCCTCTCGGCGGCGTCAAGTCACGCAAGTTGAGGGCAGCCACATTCACTCGCACTATCCCCGGCGCCCCTGACGGCGAGTATGTCGTTATCCAGTTCGATACGCAGTTCGAGAACAAGGCCGCAGCCGTCGAGACGATCACTCCCATGCACGAGAAGGACGGCTCCTGGCGCGTCAGCGGCTACTTCATCAAGTAGCTGCAAGAACTCCGTCCTCCCGCGCCGACGAGCCTAACCCCGGCATGCAGCGGACTCGGTATGTGCTGGACACCGAGAGGCATCACTCGCCGCACATCCATGTTCGCTACAACGAATTCAGCATTGTGCTTGGCATTCCTGAGGGTGATGTACTGGATGGAGCCCTCCTGGCACGTCAGATGAAGTTAGTGCAGGCGTGGATTGAGCTGCATCGTGACGATCTCATGGCTGACTGGATATTGGCATCCAGCGGACAAACCCCCTTCAAGATTGAACCCCTGCGATAAGAGATTAGAAATGACTCCTGATGTCGTTTTAGTAAAACCATTGCAAGATTATTGCCTTGAGGCCGAGTTTACTACGGGTGAGCGACGCTGGTTCGATATGAAACCGTATCTGGGCTATCCAGCTTTCGCACCCTTGGCCGAAGAGGGGCTGTTCATGAGGGCACATGTCGCTTACGGCACCGTAACCTGGAATGACGAGATCGATCTCTCTCCCGATACGCTATACCTGCGGGGTAAGCAGTTGTGAAAAAGGGGCCAGGCTCGATTTATTCCGATAGTCCTAACAAAAGCATGCAGCCGACGCGCTACGCACGCGGCTGATACTAAGCGTTGGGCGTCTCGATAATCGTTGTCTCGTTACGGGGGAGGAGAGTCCATGTCAAATCAGATCCTTCTAGGCAAGCGGGTGCTCGTCACCCACGCCGACGCGTTCATGGGTCCCGTTATATGCGAAGTGTTCGCCAATCACGGTGCCACGGTTATCCCGAGTACCGACCCTCTCATGAGCGCAGATGCGCCCGTCGCTATCGTCGCTGAGGCAGGACATGTCGATATCCTCGTTGCCAACTTGGCAATACCAGCACCGACCACTGCCGCCACGGAAGTGGCAGACGAAGAGTGGAATGACACATTCGCTGCCCTCGTGCATCCTCTGCCACGATTGTTCCGTGCTGTCTTACCAGCCATGATTGAGAGGCGCTCGGGCAAGATTCTCGTCATGGGCAGCGCATCAGCACTGCGCGGGATGAAGCGCGCCTCGACATACAGCGCTGCGCGCGGAGCCCAGCTTGCCTACGTGCAGGCCGTCGGCGTGGAGGTCGCCCACCACAATGTTCAAGTGAATGCAATCGCGCAGAACTTCGTTGATAACCCAACCTACTTTCCACCCGAGGTCCAGAGCAATCCAAGGTTCCAGGAGCGCCTAAAGCGCGAGGTTCCTCTGGGACGCCTCGTAGGCGCAAGAGAAGACGCTGAATTTGCTGCTTACCTTTGTAGCGAACCAGCGAGTTGCTTTGTCGGGCAAGTGTTTCCTGTTTGCGGCGGCTGGGTGGTGCGATAGTGCAAATAACGCCCAACCCATCATTCCACCGGACGCTGCGCGATGAAGCCGCGCACCGCCGGTGAATTCAAACGTTGTCGCGGGCGCGAAGCGTCCGCGACAACGGGGCGGCGGATGAGCCCTACGGCTCTCCCGCCCTGCGCGGCTTATCCGCCGCCCCGTTAGCTCGACGCCTTCGGCGCGCCGGAAGTTGAAAGATTGTCGCTCTACCGGATTTAGTGTATACTCTCAAGTATGCACTGGAGGTTTTATGGAAGTTTCCACGAAAGAATTACGAATTCAACCCGGTAGGATTATTGATCAAGTTGTTAATGGGGAAGAAGTTACAGTGACTTTCAGAGGAAAGGCACTGGCACGGATTGTTCCTATGTCATCCAGAGAATCCAGAGAAGAGCAAGATGAACCCGGGATTTTCGGCATGTGGAAGGACCATGATCAAGTCGACTCGGTCGAATCAGAGGTTCGAACGATGCGAGGAGGCCGTACATTTTGATCATCGACACTGATGTCCTAATCTGGTACTTGAGAGGCAATCCACTGGCGCAGACCTTCGTGGAATCTCATATTCCGTTCTCAGTTTCTGCCGTCACATACATGGAATTGATTCAAGGCATGCGAGATAAAGATGAATTTCGTAAATTTCAAAAGCAATTCAAGAAATGGAAGACTGAAGTCATTCATATCGATCAGGAAATCTCTTCAAGAGCTGTTTTCTATGTCCAAGAGTATAGCCTTAACCAATCGATGAAGTTGGCGGATGCACTCATCGCTGCAACATCCGTTCAAAACAGTGAGGTCCTAGCTACTGCTAATGACAGACATTATCGATTCGTCCCCAATATCGAAATTAAGAAATTCAGGCCAAGAGAAGAGGAATAGGAAGAAATAGCTAAAGCTTTTCCGCCCTTCACGGCTTATCCACTGCCCCCGCACGAACGCCGCCAAGGCCTCGATATCCCCTTGCAAGTCCAAAAGCTTGCCTTCCGCCCCGACCAGTCAGATCATCTTCATTGATGGGCTCATCGGGTGCCTGGGTTTACTCAACATCAATCTACCCCGTTCTGGACGCTTCGGACCAGGGAACCCACAGATTCTTCTCCAACCCCGACCAGCCTCGACCATCCCATGCTTGACTGGTTATGCCCATTTCTTATTACTAGGCGGATTACATGGTGGATACGAGAGAAAACATTCTGCAATTAATTGCGGCACTGGAAAAACGCGACGTATGTAATGACGTTATACAAGAGACCATTACCAATATTTTGCTGCATAAGGTGGACCTTATCTATTGGAACGATGCCGATAAAGAGCGGATAATTTTGCATGCGTACCTGCTTGCCCGCACCAAATCCTTGCTACAGGATTCCTTGGCAACTGACTTAAACTCCAATGGGCGGGAAATCATTGAACGACACATCCGGGAAATCAATGAACACTTCAGTATGCATCAGTGGCCTACAGATATTCCCGAGGACGATCCGGCATTGCTGAAACAGTTGTGGCATCAACAAAATATCAGCATAGCTGCTACGAGACAGTTCCATGATAATGTTAGCCACACGGCCCTCATTCCCGGTTTTAGGAGCGAAAGCAACCGTATTCTCCGTATCCTTCTAAAGCTTCCCGCTACAGTGTCTACTCAAGGGGAGTTTGAGCCGGTAGTAACGCGCGATTTAGTGACCGCGCTTCTAAGACGAACAGATAGATTTGTCAAAGCCGTGGTTGAAGAAGAATTACAGGCGCGTTACCCTGCGGCGTATGATTTTCTTGTGGCACTATATGGACGTCGATATATCGCCAAGCTCGACGGGTTACTCGACTTAAAGAGGATGAGCAGCCAAGGATTCTCAAAATCCATGGCGCAAAGTAAAGATGCATTAAGAGTCCTGATTGATAATCTGACTATCGCTCGGAATGTGTTGGGAACACAGGAATTTTTTAGAATTACGGGATCTTGGGATACTTTAAATAAGATACAGTTGGTGGCTGTCCTGGATATCCATACTCCGGGGGTCAATTTGGGCGGATATCAATTAGCCTATCCTGTGGAATACTCTGAGTCGCAGATGCCGCCTTGGATGAAAGATAGCACGTTGGGTGAATTAAACAGCAAAGGCAACGGTGACACAGGAACCTATATATTGTTCTCGGATAACATGGGCGATGCCTCGTTTAATGATGGGGCTAAGGAACAACTACATGCCCAATATACCAATATCCAGAATAACTTAATCAAACCGAATTACGATGCCCTCCAGTTGATTATCGCTCATTCCGACAAAATGACTAAAATGACGGCGAGGACAATTGTTTCATTGCTTGCCACAATGGTTGAGGCGTATCAGCAAGTTGCAACTCCTGCCGATGGTGATTCTGTCCTGAAACAATACAACGGGCTTCTGCAGGACTTGGATAGGTCTTGGGAAGATTTGTCCCATAACAGTGAATTGCCAGTCTTTTTAAAAAATAAAATCACGAAAATTAAAGAATCCTCGCTTGCAGATATCAATAGCGTTCACTCGTTGATACGTTTCTTGCATGAAGCAGGGAATAAGGCGCTAGAAAAAAAAATGGTCTCAGCCCGAGCAGATATGACGATAACAATCGGTCGTATAGGAACCAACGGGACAAAAAATATTCAGCTAGTCAAACTGGATAACGCGCCGATCATAGTCAATGGCTTGATCCGTCATCGTGCAATTGCAACGATTGTACGCGCCAGTCGGCGGATGCCAGAACCTATACCCGGTACGTTTGTTGTGATTAATAATTATATTATTTATAGTGTAAAACTTGGGGAGCATCGCGTAGAGTTTTCCGCTAATATTGAACATCCAGACAATGAGGGATTTGTCCGGTTACAAAGTTATCAGGGAGGTATAGAAATAGAGCAACAGTTGCGGGGGGCTTTTATCGAAAAGGTTTTGAAAGAAAGAGGAATGGCAGTTAAATGCGAACAGGATGGCCTGGTGGATTCGCTGGTAAGAGGAATTCTTGATAAGGATCATGGAGCACGGACTGAAAAGCAGATCGAACAGACAGTTATATTAGTGTTGCGCTTAATATGGTCTCTTCGTGATTTGGACTATGCCATGGCGTACATTTTTTTGCCAGAAATTTTATCTGGCGGCAGCGGGGATAAAATAGATCCCGATAAAATTAATCAATTCGTAACTTCGTTTGCGCGTATGTTTATCGTTGAGGGAATGATCCCATTCTCGTATAGAGGCGAGGGTATGCCGTTTGCTACATACTGTGAGTATAGCGGACCTAAAACTCTGCGGGAGTTCAAGACATATCATTCTGATGAACCGCGGATGATTCGCTATCGTCTATATTTCACGATTAATGCTTTATTGCAAGCGGTTGAACTGCCTACCATTCAACCCGGTACAGGCGGGGTAGGGCAGGAGGTTATTGATGAATACTTTAATAAACCTTTGCGAAATGCTTTAGGCCGTAGGGAGTTGAAACTCAATGCTCGGGGATTTGTTGAGAGAAATCCCAGCTATCAGCCATTTAAGGAAATTATCAGTACGATTATCACACATGAAAACGAAGCGTTACGCATGGCGGTTTTGTTAAAGATGACCAACCTGCATTTAGACTTCAGCACTATTGGCAGCATTGACCAGCTCACGCTGATGAGAGCTCAGCAAGAGATGACGCCTAATGAATGGCTGGTGGTATATGGTTTGGCCGACGATGAAAATCGTGTGATATTGTACGCATTTAGCCAATACTTGACAGCGCGGGAAGGGGGGGAATGGCTTTCTATTGCCGGTCTCAGAAATATATTGCGTAAAGCTGGCTACTCTGTGCCTGCAAGAATTCAAGTTCCCGGATTTCAAAAGGTTGTTTCTCATCGCTTGCTAATTAGACAACCGCGCGAGCAGAGTAGGATCATCGGTACATCTGTCAGGGGTTTATTAGCTTCCGTTGGAGATGGATCTGTTCGCATCGGACGCATTACTTTTGACCGCAATTATTGTTTTAATCCACAGACTCGTGATGGGCGCGTTCTGTTGGTCCCATTTACAACTCCTGAAGATATCGAAGCGATTCGGGCTGCTGAAGCGATCCTTGTTACCAGCGGTGGCCTGTTAAGTCATGCCGGAGTCACTACGCGGGAATTTGCTATCCCCGCCTTGATTCTTCCACACGCTGAGTGGGTACAATCATCGGAAGGAGTTATGGTTCGCCTTGAAGAAAGATATCCGGGCCGGATGAGGAAAACAGCGGAAGGGTTTTGGGTCAGCGATTCGATGGTCTCTGAAACGGTAGATGTATGCGAGGGAGACATGGTTCTGGTTTGGGCATCGCAGGGCATAGTGTCAATTATGCCCATTGGTGGAGACCATCTTGAACAAGCGCACGGTTTGATCCAGGGAATTGTGTCTGGCGAAAAAACCTCCATTGATCTTGAATGTTGGTTGGCAAGCGTTCCGTTAGGTATCAATGCGCAAGATAATCGGGAGCAGATTACATCCGATACCCTTGGCTTGGTATTGGCCGAGGCATTATGGGATAAGCGCATTAATCCCACCGTGCGCAAGCAATTAATTGATGTCGTGCAACATGCCTGTACGGGAATACGCGTGGACGGCAAGACTGTCGGGCTTCCAGCAAAGAGCGCCGCTTATATTAATATGGTAATGCAACGACTCCAGGAGAATGCTTTTATGGAACTCGAAGAGTTATTGTCGGAGATCGAGCACAACATATCCAGGGTGAAGGTGTTATGGAGAGCGCTTAATATTATTGCGGTGGTTGAGCGTCTGTGGGCGCAGGTCATGGTTTTATCGAAGAGTTTGAATTTATCGGATCGGCGATTGCAGGCGTTCGAAAACCGCATTGATCAATTGCGTCGTCATCCGCGCATAGCTTTGCTTAGGGCATCCGTACTTCATGAAATAGAAGTACTGTCGGAAAGAAATTTGACCGAAAAGGATTTGCCACTTATACGGCAGACCCTGCGTCGTCTCGGTCATAGGAGGATCGGCAGTAGGCACCAAAAAGTTTTGCTTGTATGTACGGCTAATGTCGACCGTAGCCCCATGGCTGAATTTTTATTAAAAAAGATGCTTCATGATGAAAAAATAAGGGGTGTTGAAGTAATCTCACGCGGTGTAGCAGCACTTGAAAATTGTCCCATGTCGGAAATAAGTCAGGCCCTGCTTATTTCTGAGGATGGAATGCATGCTGAAACTCACCGCAGCAGAAGGATTGAGGAAATAGATGTTCGTGAAGCCAATATCATCTTGACAATGGAATGTTTTCATGCGCAATTTCTGAAAGAGAAGTATCCACATGCCGTAGGCAAGATTTTCCTGCTAAGCGATTACGGGAATGCGCGAGCACTTGGCGACATCAAAGACCCAGCGGGTCAGCTAGGAGATGCCTATTACCAGATGAAGCGAGAAGTGCAGGTATCTTTGACGGGAGTTTTTAAGCGCATGCGGGAGGAAGGTGTTTTAGCAAAGGCTATGGTCGCGCACTTACAGATTAAGGCTGATGAACTGACGAGAGTGAAAAGAAAGCGAGTTGCCGAATCTCAGCGGAGTATTATACCAATGGAGGATGTCGATGCTGATTCTGTTGAATTAGTAGGTGGGAAAGGCGCCAATCTTGGGGAAATTGCATATATCGTTAAATACCATGGCGCCCAGGTTCCGCAGGCATTGATGGTGACGACTTTTGCGTTCCAACGGTTCCTTGAAGAGAATCATATGCTGGAAGCCTATGCGCGGATAACGGCAGCTATCGATACTATTATCATGACGAAAACAATTCCGGACGAAGATCACCACAGGCAGATTGTAGAATTATCGGAGCAAATTCGAAATTTAATATTCCAGGGCAATTTAGATGTTGCCACAGGTTTAGGCCTTGAAATTATGGAAGCGGTCGATTCCCATGGGTTACAGAATACTTATCTAAGCGTGCGGTCTTCCGGGCTACAAGAAGATACAGAGGAAGCCACATTTGCCGGGGCAGCGGAGACTTATTTATACGTTAATCCAACAGAACTGTTGGAGTGGATAAAAAAAGTATGGATGTCGTTTTGGCTGGTCAGGGGAATTTTATACCGGAATAGCCGTATTATTCAGCAAGGGCTAATTAAACCAGCGGTTATTGTGCAAAAAATGTTCGATTCACAGGTCTCAGGGGTCATGTTTACGACAGACCCGGTCAGCGGTAGAGATGTGATTGTGATTGAAGCGGGTTATGGACTTGGGGATGGGGTTGTTTCCGGATTGGTAGATGTGGACCGGTACTATGTGAATAAATTTGATGGTTCGGTGATCAATATTCATATCGGGAAAAAGGCGTTTAAGGTCACGCAACATCCCTCTGGTAAAGGGACATCCATAGAATCCGTCGATAATGATTTGCGTGATGTCCCCTGCTTAAATGAAGAGGACATTAAGGTTAAAATAGCCATGGCTCTGGAAGAACATTATGCTTTGTCCCAGGATATTGAATTCGGGATTGCTGATGGCAAAGTCAGTATTCTGCAAACCCGCCCCATCACCACGCGTGTATCAAATGAGCAATTTCATCTGTTTACCGAGGGAAGAATTTGAATCGGGCTGCAAATCCGTCTGGCCTCCACAAGAACAGTCGAAGAACCACCTTACATATGGAAATCAACAGCTTTGGCGTGGCTTCAAGAACCGGTTCAACTGTTTGTCCTAGCGATTCGCCCGTGGAAGCCCGTCTGGGACAGTTGAATTTCCTATCCTTTTTATGAAACCATGGGAAAATTCATACCCACGCCGCCCTGGGCGCCGGCTTGGTGGAGACCGCACAAAAGGCTATCGACGCCATCGTCAAAACTCCCAACATCCTGTTGGAACTCAAAATTCACCCCATCATCGCTAATTTGTCATGCCAAAAACACTCTTTGAAAAAGTCTGGGAGTCGCATGTCGTTACCGAACAAGCCGATTCTCCAGCCATCCTGTATATTGACTTGCACTTGGTCCACGAGGTGACCTCGCCTCAAGCCTTTACCGGTCTGCGTCAGCGTGGCTTGAAAGTTCGTCGCCCCGAGCGCACCGTCGCCACGATGGACCACTCCATTCCGACCACGCCGCTCGATGTACCGATTGCCGACCCCCTCGCTGCCGCGCAAATCAGGCAGATGGAAACCAACGCCGCCGAGTTCGGCATCACCCTGCACGGCATGGCCAGCGCCCATCGCGGCATCGTTCATGTCATCGGCCCGGAACTGGGTCTCACCCAGCCCGGCATGACCATCGTCTGCGGCGACAGCCACACGGCCACCCACGGCGCGTTTGGCGCGCTGGCCTTTGGGATTGGCACCAGCGAAGTCGAGCATGTCCTCGCCAGCCAATGCCTGCTCCAGACCCGGCCGAAGACTTGCGAAGTCCGCATCGATGGGACGCTCCCGGCGGGCGTTTCCGCCAAGGATATTATCCTGGCGCTGATCGCCAAAATCGGCGTGGGTGGCGGGACCGGACATGTCTTTGAATACACCGGCTCCGCCATTCGCGGGCTGACGATGGAACAGCGCATGACCATCTGCAATATGTCCATCGAGGGTGGCGCGCGCGCGGGCATGATCGCGCCCGACGACACCACTTTTGCCTATCTCAAGGGCCGCGAACACGCGCCCAAAGGCGCGGAATGGGACAAAGCTGTCGCTCGTTGGCAAGCGCTCGCCAGCGATAAAGGCGCTACCTACGACCAGTCCATTACCCTGGATGCCACCGTGCTCGAACCGATGATTACCTATGGCACCAATCCCGGCATGGGCATGAACATCACCGGGCGCGTTCCCGACCCCGCCAGCCTGAGCGACGCCAACCAGAAAGCCGCGCTCGACAAGGCGCTGCGCTATATGGGTCTCCGGCCCGGTCAATCCCTGCTGGGCCAGAAAGTGGATGTGGTCTTTATCGGCAGTTGCACCAACTCGCGCATTTCCGACCTGCGCCAGGCGGCCTCGCTGCTCAAGGATCGCAAAGTCGCCGACGGAGTGCGGGTCCTGGTGGTCCCCGGCTCGCAGGAGATCAAGAAACAGGCTGAATCGGAAGGCTTGGACCAGGTGTTCAAAGCAGCGGGCGCGGAATGGCGCGAAGCGGGGTGCAGCATGTGTATCGCCATGAACGGCGACCAACTCCAGCCTGGCCAGTATGCCGTCAGCACCAGCAACCGCAATTTCGAAGGCCGCCAGGGCCAGGGCGGGCGCACCTTCCTCGCGTCGCCGCTGACCGCCGCCGCCAGCGCGCTGGCCGGCGCCGTGGCCGACCCACGCACCTTGGCGGGAGACCGGTAAGATGGCTCAATTTACCTCCCTCACCTCCCGCGTCGTATCGTTGCCGGTCAACGACATCGACACCGACCAGATTATCCCCGCCCGTTTTTTGAAGGCGACCGACAAAAAGGGCATGGGCGATAATCTTTTCGCCGACTGGCGTTACCACAATGACGGTTCTCCCAAACCCGATTTTGTGCTCAACCAGCCCGAAGCGGCAGGCCGCCAAATTTTGTTGGCGGGAGACAATTTCGGCTGCGGTTCATCCCGCGAGCACGCTCCCTGGGCGCTGGCCGGATTCGGGTTCCGGGCCGTGGTCAGCACTTCGTTTGCCGATATTTTCCGCAGTAACGCGCTCAAAAACGGTCTGCTGCCCATCATTGTGGATGAGCAAACCCACCAGCGGCTGTTTGAGATCGCCGGGAAAGCCCCGCGCGCCGAACTGACGATTGACCTGGCGACCCAGACGCTTTCATTCCCCGGCGGTTCGGTTAGCTTCCCGATTGACCCGTTCAACAAGACCTGCCTGCTCAATGGGGTGGACGAGTTGGGTTACATCCTGAGCTTCGAGAAAGACATCGCGGCGTTTGAAGCCCGGCGATAATTGAAGCCCGAAGAGCATCCTATAGCAATCCTATTTGAGTTGTGGATTCTCCCCTCCTTGCAAAGGAGGGGTGGCGCGTAGCGCCGGGGTGGTTTGAAACGGCGATTCCACAAATCAGATAGGAGCGCTATATGTCATTCATTCAGATTTACGACACGACCCTGCGCGACGGCACGCAGAGCGAAGGTTTCACCCTGTCGGGTTACGATAAAATCCGCGTGGCCCGGCGGCTGGACGATTTAGGCGTAGCCTTCATCGAAGGCGGCTGGCCCGGCTCCAATCCCAAGGATGCCGAGTTTTTCGAGCGCGCCCGCGATCTGGAGTGGAAAACCGCGCTGATCGCCGCCTTTGGCTCCACCTGCCGAGCCAAGGGTGGGCCGGAGGACGATGCCAACATCCAGGCGCTGCTCGAGGCGCGGACGCCGGTTTGCACCCTGTTCGGCAAAACCTGGACCCTGCACGTCACCGATGTGCTGCTCACCACGCTGGAAGACAACCTGCGCATCATCGAGCAGTCGGTGGCTTACCTGCGCGCCGAGGGCCGCCGCGTCATTTACGACGCCGAGCATTTTTTCGACGGGTACCAGGCTGATCCGTTGTATGCGATCGAGACCCTCAAGGCCGCGATCCGCGGCGGGGCTGAAACAGTCGTGTTCTGCGATACCAACGGCGGCACCCTGCCCTGGGAACTGCAAACCATCATCCGCGAGGTCAAGGAAGCCATCCAGCATCCGTTTGGCATCCACACCCACAACGATGGCGAGAGCGCCGTCATCAACGCGCTGCTGGCCGTGCGCGAAGGCGCCATCCAGGTGCAGGGTACGATCAACGGCGTGGGCGAGCGCTGCGGCAACGCCAATCTATGCTCGATCATGGCCAATCTGGAGTTGAAGATGGGCCGCCAGTGCCTGCCGGAAGGCAGCCTGGGTAAACTCTACGAGCTGTCGCATTTTGTCGATGAAGTCGCCAACGTCACGCCCAACGACCACCTGCCTTATGTCGGCAAGAGCGCGTTTGCCCACAAGGGCGGCGTGCATGTGGCGGCCATGCGCCGCTCGGCCCAGTCGTACCAGCATGTCGCGCCGGAGCGGGTGGGCAACAAGATGCGCGTGGTCGTCTCCGCCCTGTCGGGGCGGGCGAATCTCCTCAGCAAGGCCGAGGAGCATGGCGTGGATGTCAGCAGCGTGGCGGATGTGGTCGGCGTGCTCAACGACGTGAAGGAACTCGAAGCGCGCGGTTTTTCCTTCGAGGCCGCCGAAGCCTCGGTCGCCATGATGCTCAAGCGCCAGCAGCCGGGTTATCAGCCGCTGTTTGAACTGGTTGATTTTCTGGTGAACGTGGAACATCGCCAGGGCCGCGGGATTTTTGCCGAAGCCATGGTCAAGTTGAAGGTGGGCGACGAGGTGCTGCACACCGCCGCCGAGGGCAATGGCCCGGTGAATGCCCTCGACCTGGCCCTGCGCAAGGCGCTGATCGGGCACTACCCGGAAATTGCCTCCTTCCATCTGGCGGACTACAAAGTCCGTATTCTGGATGGCCAGGACGGCACCGAAGCCATCACCCGCGTGTTGATCGACACCCGCAACACCACCCGGCTCTGGAGCACCGTCGGCGCAAGCGCCAACATCATCGAAGCGTCCTGGCAGGCGCTGGTCGATGCGGTGGAGTACGGACTGTCGGTGGCGCATTGATGCGTGTCTGCTTTTTTGTAGACCGTTCGATTTCTTATCTTTTTTATACCGGGAAGCGTTCAAATGCGGTGGAGAAATGTTCTCAGGTTGATTGCTACTAGTGGTTCAACTGGGCTGAGTTGACTTAAAGCGGGGAATGGGATTTCCTGTAGGAGTACCCCTGACCAGGAGCCTGACCATGCCGCTGCCCAAATATGTAGTCCGTTTGACGGTTGAGGAACG
>JBATNZ010000234.1:0-13921 GCA_049290615.1 Candidatus Contendibacter sp. | reverse complement strand
GTGCTGGCAGCGCCGCCGAGGCGCGCATCGGCGCGGAACTGGCCTGCCGGACCCTGCTGGCTGAATGCACGGCCTGGCTGGCGCAAGCAACCATCGCCGACTGGACCCGGGCCACCGCCGAACTTCTGATCGAGCGAGTGCAAACCACCCTGAGCCAGCGCGCGGCCGAGGCCGGGCTGCCAGTTCGGGAATTCGCCTGCACCCTGCTGGGCGCGGTGCTGGCCG
This sequence comes from Candidatus Contendibacter sp., assembly GCA_049290615.1. Taxonomy (GTDB): domain Bacteria; phylum Pseudomonadota; class Gammaproteobacteria; order Competibacterales; family Competibacteraceae; genus Contendibacter. The sequence continues at coordinate 13,696 of JBATNZ010000234.1, read as the reverse complement.
ACGACCACGCGCTGTTCCTGCAAATCGGCGACGGCGCCATCGTGATCGGGACCGGGGACGACTATCGACCGGTGTTCTGGCCGCAGGCCGGCGAATACGCCAACGAAACCTACTTCGCCACCGACGCCGGCGCCGCCGCCCGGCTGGAATTCGCCGCGCTGGCCGAACCGGTTGCTGAAATCGCCCTGCTAACCGACGGTCTGCAACCGCTGGCGCTGCACTATCAAACCCGGCAAGCCCACGCGCCGTTCTTCCGGCCGTTGTTCCAGCGCTTGCGTGCCGCCCCCGCGCCGGGCTGTTCGGCCGACCTGCTGACCGCACTGGAACGCTTTCTGGACGCGCCGGCGCTCAACCAGCGCACCCACGACGACAAGACTCTGATTCTGGCCACCCGGCTTGCCGCCACGGCGGCCGAAACAGCAACCGAAACAACCGTCGCCGAGCCCGCCGAGCCCGCCGAAAGCACCGATCTTGCTCCAGCCGCCGCCACAACCGACCCTATTCCACCCGCGCCCGCCGTCCGGGAACACCACCGTGACGAGGCTGTATAACGGCGCGGGCCATCCGCTCGAACTGGGTCCGGCGCTGGGGCGTGGCGGCGAGGGCGCGGTCCACGAAATCGCCGGCCGGCCCGGCTTCGTCGCCAAGGTCTATCATCAGCCCATCGCCGCCGACAAGGCCCTGAAGCTGGATAACATGGCCCGGCAGGCGCATCCCAGCCTGCTGGAAATCGCCGCCTGGCCGGTGGATGTGCTGCGCGCCCGGCCCGACGGTCCGACCCAGGGCTTCGTCATGGCCCGGGTCAACGGCTACCGGGAAATCCATAGCCTCTACGGTCCCGCGCACCGCAAAAAGGCGTTCCCCCAGGCCGACTGGTCGTTTCTGGTCCACGCCGCCCGCAACCTGGCCAGCGCCTTCGAAGCGATTCACGCTCGCGGCCACGTCATCGGCGACGTCAACCCCGGCAACGTCGTGGTCTCGCCTCAGGCGCTGGTCAAGCTGATCGATTGCGATTCGTTCCAGATCAGCGCCGACGGCCACGTTTTTCCCTGCGATGTCGGTGTGCCGCAGTTCACCGCGCCGGAATTGCAGGGTCAGTCGTTTCATGGGCTGCGGCGCACCCCGGACCACGACGCCTTTGGCCTGGCCCTGCTGTGTTTCCACCTGCTGTTCATGGGCCGCCACCCCTTCGCCGGCCGCTACCGGGGCAAGGGCGACATGCCCATCGAGCGGGCCATCCGGGAATGTCGCTTCGCTTTTGGCCGGCACGCCCTCACCCGGCAGATGGAACCTCCCCCGCACACCCTGCCCTTCGCCGCGCTGCCGGTCGCGGTCGCCGATCTGTTCGAGCGGGCTTTCGCCCCGCCCAAGCTGGCCCAGGGCCGCCCCGGCGCCCGCGACTGGCTGCGGGGGCTGGAGCAACTCGGCGCCGAACTGCGCGCCTGCGGCCGCAACGGCGCTCACAAGTATCCGCGCGCCTTGCCGGACTGCCCGTGGTGTACGCTGGAGCAGGCCAGCGGGACGGCGTTCTTCCTGCTCCCGGAACGCTTCCCGGCCGATCTGGGCGCTAGTCCCAGCTCTTTCAATCTGGAGCAGGCCTGGAGTCGGATTCAGGCGATCGCACCGCCCGGCGACGAGCCGATGCCCGCGCCCGCGCCCCGCGCCCCGATGACCCCAACCCCCCTCCCGGACACGCTACGACGGGTCCAGCACAGCAACGGGATCAAGGCGGCGGCCATCGCCAGCGCGGCGCTGGTGGCTATTTTCCTTCAATGGCGGCTGAGCTGGCTGTGGTTGCCGCTGGCGGCCGCAGCCTGGTCGCTGCTGCGGGACGGCGCGGTCCACTGCGAAGTTCAACGCCGCCGGCTGGCGCTATTCGCGGCCCGGCAGGAACTGATGGACGTGCGCGCCGCCTGGAACCAGCGCGCGACCGGACAACCATTCACGGTCCGGTTGCAGGTTCTGAACGCCTTGCGTGATCGGCACCGGAACCTGACGGCCGAGTTGCAACGGGCGGTGGAGCGACTGGAAACCGACCAGCGCCAGATCCAGTTGCGGGCGTTCCTGGAAAGCCACTTCATCGACGCGGCCCAGATTCCCGGCATTCTCACCACCGACCGGATGGCGCTGGAATCCTACGGCATCGAAACCGCAGCCGATGTCACCGCCGAGGCGTTGAAAACAGTGCCCGGCTTCGGCCAGCGGCTTGGTCGCCAGCGGACAGCGGCGCTGCTCGACTGGCGCCAGGATTTGGAACGGCGCTTCCACTACGATCCGCGCCAAGGGATCGACCCCGCCGCCGTCGCCGATTTACGCCGACAATACGCCCAGGAGCGGTTGCGGATCGAGCGGGAATTGCTGGCGGCTCCCGATGAACTGGCTAAGATTAGGACAGAACTTCTCAAACAGCGCGCCCAGCTTAATATCGCTCTGATCCATCAAGCGATGCGGGAAGCGCAGGCCCAGGCCGATCTGCGGGTGTTCCTGCCCGGTCTGGACGCTCTCTGGCGGCGCCGCCGCGGTTAGACGGCCCGTGGTAGCCGGATGAATCCCCATGGGTAGACGCAACGAACACACGCGCGATGAACTCCGGGAAATCGCGCTGCAAGCCGCCGAGCACCTGGTCGCCGAGCACGGCCTGGCCGGCCTGAGTACCCGCAAGGTGGTGGGCCGCATCGGCTACACGGTCGGCAGTCTGTACATGGTGTTCCGCGGTTTGGACGATCTGATCGCCCAGATGAACGAGCGGACGCTGGAAGTCCTGCAAGCCCGCCTGATCGCCGCCATCGCCGACCGACCGCCGCCGGCCGCCGCGATTCGGGCGCTGGCGCAGGCTTACATCACGTTCGCCCTCGCCGAAACCCACCGCTGGCTGGCGATCTACCAGCACCGGATGCCGGAAGGCGAGTCCATGCCGGAGTCCTTCACCGGCAAAGTGGCCCGCATGTTTGAATTGGTGCAGCTTGAATTGGCGCTGCTTTGTCCCCAGCGTTCACCGGAGGATATCGCTCTGGCCGCCCGCGCATTGTGGAGCGGGGTTCACGGCATCTGCATCCTGGGCTTCGATCAGAAATTGGAAGTCGCCGGCGGCCGCTCGATTCAGGAGGTGGCCGGATCGCTGCTGGATCATTATCTGGCGGGGTTTGTCGTCGTCGCCTCAGGCTTGGTATCGTCATCGCCCACGGCTGGACCTTAAAGTTAGTGGTTTCCAAGATGTAATTCCCAGGAGAATGCCATGCGGATCGGTATGCCGAAAGAAATCAAAACCCACGAATACCGGGTCGGGATGACGCCGGGAGGTGTGCGCGAGGTGGTGCGGCACGGTCATGCGGTATGGGTGGAAACCGGCGCGGGAGCGGGTATTGGCCTGGATGACGCGACCTATGAGAAAGCAGGTGCGACCATCGCCGCGTCGGCCGCCGAAGTTTTCGCCCAAGCCGAACTGATCGTCAAGGTGAAGGAACCGCAACCGGTCGAATGCGCGCGGTTGCGTTCGGGGCAGACGCTGTTCACTTACCTGCATCTGGCGCCCGATCCCGAACAGGCCAAGGGCTTGCTGGCTTCGGGTTGCACCGCGATTGCCTACGAAACCGTGACCGATGCGCAGGGTCGGCTGCCGCTGCTGGCGCCGATGAGCGAGGTGGCCGGGCGGATGGCGATCCAGGCCGGCGCGCACTGTCTGGAAAAGTCCCAGGGTGGCAGCGGCACTTTGCTGGGTGGGGTACCGGGTGTATTGCCGGGCCGGGTGGCGATTCTCGGCGGTGGAGTGGTCGGGACCAACGCGGCGCGGATGGCGGTTGGGATGGGGGCGCGGGTGACGGTGCTCGACCGTTCGCTGGCGCGGTTACGGGAACTGGACGATCTGTTTCAGGGCCGGTTGTTGACTCGCTTCGCCACGCTGGAAGCGGTTGAGGAAGAAGCGCTGGCGGCGGATCTGACCGTCGGCGCGGTGCTAGTGCCCGGCGCGGCAGCGCCCAAGCTGATTCCACGGCTACTGCTGGCAACAATGAAACCGGGTTCGGTGCTGGTGGATGTCTCGATTGACCAGGGCGGTTGTTTTGAGACTTCGCGGCCGACCACCCATGCCGATCCTACGTATGTCGTTGATGGCGTGGTGCATTACTGCGTGGCCAACATGCCCGGCGCGGTGGCGCGCACCTCAACTTTCGCCCTCAACAACGCCACCTTGCCCTACATATTGCAACTGGCCGACCAAGGCGCCGTTGCGGCGCTCCAAGCCGATTCCCACCTGCGCGCCGGGCTGAACGTCCATCGCGGACGAATCACCTATCTGGCGGTAGCCGAAGCATTGGGCTACGAGTACTGTCCGGCGGAAGCGGTTTTACTGACTGGTTGACCGCGCCTATCCCCAGATCGTGGGCGAATTAACCTCGGACGTAACCAGTTGGGTTCTTCGACTGTTCTTGTGGAGTTGGCCTCTCAGGGCTCCACAAGAACAGTCGAAGAACCATGCAGAGAATGAATAACCCTCATCGCGTTCATGACGATCTGCCCTTTTTCGTTCAATTCGATCTTGAAAGGCAAATCCCGCAAGCTTGGATATTCACAAATTTCCTGTCAATTCATAGCATTACCCTAAATGGTCTATTCTCGCACCGCCAAGGCTACAACCCACTCTTCAAACTGGCCTCAATGAATTGATCCAGATCGCCGTCCAGCACCGGCTGGGTATTACCGGTCTCGACGCCAGTGCGCAAATCCTTGATGCGCGACTGATCCAGCACATAGGAACGAATCTGACTACCCCAGCCGATGTCGGCCTTGGTATCTTCCAGCGCTTGGGCCTTGGCGTTGCGCTTCTGCAACTCCAATTCGTAGAGCTTGGACTTGAGCTGCTTCATTGCAGTAGAGCGGTTCTTATGCTGGGAGCGGTCGCTCTGGCATTGCACCACGGTGTTGGTCGGCAGGTGGGTGATTCGGATCGCCGATTCGGTGCGGTTGACATGCTGGCCGCCGGCCCCGGAAGCGCGGTACACATCTACCCGTAAATCCGCCGGGTTGATGTCCACCTCAATGCTGTCATCCACTTCCGGCGAGATGAAGACGGCGGCGAACGAAGTATGACGGCGGTTGCCGGAATCGAACGGCGACTTGCGCACCAGGCGATGCACGCCGGTTTCAGTCCGCAACCAGCCGTAGGCATAGTCGCCCTCGAAACGAACGCTGGCGCTCTTGATGCCCGCCACTTCGCCCGGCGACACTTCCAACAGTTCGGTCTTGAACCCGCGCCGCTCACCCCAGCGCAAGTACATCCGCAGCAGCATCTCCGCCCAATCCTGCGCTTCGGTGCCGCCAGAACCGGACTGGACGTCGAGAAAAGCGTTCCCGGAATCCAGTTCACCGGAGAACATCCGCTGGAATTCCAGATCGGCGACCACGCGGGCGTAGCCCTCCAAATCCCGCACCACCTCGATCACCGCCGCCTCGTCGCTTTCCTCGCCGGCCAAGACCAGCAATTCGGCGACCTCGTTCAAACCCCGGTCGAGATTCTCCAGCCGGTTGACCACCGCTTCCAACTGCGCGCGTTCCTTGCCCAGCGTCTGCGCCCGTTCGGGATTGTTCCAGATATTGGGTTCCTGCAACTCCCGGTTGACTTCGTCCAGCCGCTCGCGCCGGGTTTCGAAGTCAAAGATACCCCCTCAGAGACGCGCAGCGTCCCCGCAAGTCGCTAATCTGATTGAAATAGGGATTCAATTCCTGCATGGCTTCCGTTATCCGCGCCGTGTTGGAAAAGGGAAGGGATTGTAGCGGCATGACGGGCGCAAGTCACCAGCACTTTGGCTATACCTCATAGTGGCGTGAGTATGCCTGAGTTTGTGCGGGCTGTAAGAGCGCGGAACCGTCGCCGCAAGCATCCGGCGCCCATGGCCCGGAGCGCGCTGCTTGAGGATGAACGCGGATTCAACCAAACTTGCCCGACGAAAGTCTAATAACCCAGTCAATCGGTCCAATCATCACGCCGCAACGGAGACAAGTCGTGGCGACCGTCAAGAAAAGCGCCCTGGTTCTGTATTCGGCGGCCGACATGTATGCCCTGGTCAGCGACGTCGAGGCTTACCCGCGATTTCTACCCTGGTGCCGGTCCAGCAGCATTATCAACCACACCGAGGACGAAGTGCGGGCGACCATCGAGATGGCCAAGGGCCGGGTGCATAAATCCTTCACTACCATCAACCGGATGCAAAAGCACAAGATGATCGATATTCGTCTGCTGGAAGGCCCGTTCCAGCGTCTGGAAGGCTATTGGCGCTTCGAACCGCTGCGAGCCAACGCCTCCAAGGTTTCGCTGGACATGGAATTCGAATTTTCCAATCACCTGCTGCGGATGGTGATCGAACCGGTGTTCAAGCAGATCGCCAACTCGCTGGTTGATGCCTTCTGCAAGCGCGCGGTGGACGTCTATGGCAAGCGATAATCCCGCCACCCTTCGGGTCGAGGTGGCTTACGCCCGGCCCGACGAGCAGGTCATCATTCCGATCGAGGCGCCGGAGGGCGCGACCGTGGAACAGGTCATCGCCCTGTCGCGCATCCAGGAACGCTTTCCGGACATCGACCTCAAAACCGCCAAGGTCGGAGTGTTCGGCAAGCTGGGCAAGCTGTCGACGGTGGTGCGCGCCGGCGACCGGGTGGAAATCTACCGGCCCCTGCTCGCCGATCCCAAGGCGGTCCGCAAGCAACGCGCCGCCGAAGGCAAACGGATGCGCAAGGGCGGTGGCGATCTGGAGCCAGGCGAGAACTAATCCACCGTTCCGTCCACCCGGTCGAGAGTATCGCCGGTGAAGAACAGGGCGACATGGCGCTGTTCGATCAGGTCGCCACCCTTGCGGTAGCTGTAGTAGTAGTCCCAGCGGTTCTGATGGAACGGGTCGGCCACCAGCGGCGTACCCATGAGCCGCTGTACCTGCTGCCGGGTCATGCCGGGGCGCAGTTGGCCGACCATCGCCTGGTCGAGGTAATTGCCCTGGCGGATCGAAACGGAGTAAAAGCTGGGCAGTAGTGATTCGCAGCCGGCGGTCAGAACAAGTAGCAGGGCGCTGACGGTGCGTAGGGAACGGTAAAGCATGGAAGACCAAGTCCGGGTTGCCTGAACGTCGTATCATCATAACGTACAACGGCAATCCGTGGGCAAGCACAATCCTGGAGAGCGTTCGGCGTGGGCTCAAAAGAACTCAAGCAGGCGGGACTGAAGGTCACACTGCCGCGCATGAAGATCCTCGACATGTTGCAACATCAGGGAAGCACGCACCTGACCGCCGAGGAGATTTTTCGGGCGCTGGAGGCATGCGGTGAGGAGATCGGCCTCGCGACCGTGTACCGGGTGCTGACTCAATTCGAGGCGGCCGGGCTGGTCAAGCGCTATCATTTCGAGGGTGGTCATTCGGTGTTCGAACTCGATCAGGGTGAGCACCACGACCATATCCTGTGCCTGGAATGCGGGCGGATCGAGGAGTTCTGCGACGAGGAAATCGAACGGCGGCAGCGCACCATTGCCCAGCGGCTTGGCTTCGAACTGGCCGAGCATCGCTTGATCCTCTACGGCCACTGCGCCCGCCCCGATTGTCCGCATCGTCCCCCGGAAGAGGGTGGGGAGAACGATCCGACAGTGGAACGGGGGGAGAATTAACCGAAGTCCCGGCCCTCGCCACGGCGTTGGCTCCCACGCCGACGCTTGCACCAGTGCGTGGCGTGGCAGTCCACGGCTTTGTAACCCGGTTATCCTATAATCCAGTCGAATATAATTTATAGTTCGCAATTCGAGGCTGCTCGAAGCCACACGAAGCTGTCGATCCCGCGCACGCCACCCAAGCCAGCCGCTTCCCAAACGGATGCCGCAAAGCCATGCAGCGCGGATCACTCTTGGTCCTTGGCTGCCTGTTACTTGGAAATTGGAAGCAGGCTGATCCGCCAACCTGACAACCTTTACTCACGAAACCCTCAATCATTTGACGGGCATCACGCCGAGGAGCTGAAGTATGGAGATCATCAAAACAGACGTTGCCATTGTCGGCGCGGGAGGGGCGGGGCTGCGGGCCGCCATCGCGCTCGCCGAAGCTGACCCGAAAATCCGCATCGCCTTGATTTCAAAGGTTTACCCGATGCGCAGCCACACCTGCGCCGCGGAAGGGGGCGCCGCTGGCGTCATCAAGTCCGACGACAGCCTCGACCTGCATTTCAGCGACACGGTCGGCGGCGGCGACTGGCTGAGTGATCAGGACGCCGTCGAATACTTCATCAATGAAGCCCCCAAGGAACTGACCCAACTGGAGCATTGGGGCTGCCCGTGGAGCCGCGAGCCGGATGGCTCGGTCGCCGTGCGCCCCTTTGGCGGCATGAAGATCAAGCGCACCTGGTACGCCGCCGACAAATCGGGCTTCCACATTCTGCACACCCTGTTTCAGACCTCGCTGAAATATCCCAGTATCCAGCGCTTCGATGAATATTACGCCACCGACCTGCTGGTCGAAGACGGGCGCTGTCAGGGTCTGACCGCGCTGGAAATCCGCAGTGGCGAAATGAAGCAGTTCCAAGCCGGTGCCGTCATTATTGCCGCGGGCGGTGGCGGGAAGATGTTCCCGTTCACCACCAACGGCAATATCAAGACCGGCGACGGCATGGCCCTGGCCTATCGCGCCGGAACGCCGCTCAAGGATATGGAGTTCGTCCAGTACCATCCCACCGGCCTGCCGAATAACGGTATCCTCCTCACCGAGGGTTGTCGCGGCGAAGGCGGTGTCCTGTTTAACAAGGATGGCCGCCGCTATTTGCAGGACTACGGCATGGGACCGGAAACGCCCATCGGCCAACCGGTGCTCAAGACCATGGAACTGGGTCCCCGCGACCGGCTCAGCCAGGCGTTCTGGGGCGAGCAGAAGAAAGGCAATACCGTCAAGACCCCGTGGGGTGATTGCGTCCTGCTCGACATGCGCCATCTGGGCGAAAAGAAGATCGACGAACGGCTGCCGCTGGTGCGCGATCTGTGCATCAGCTACCTGGGCATGGACCCGGTCAAGGAGCCGATTCCGATTCGCCCGGTCGTCCATTACATGATGGGCGGCATCCATACCGATGTGCAGGCCGCCACCCGGCTGCCCGGCCTGTTCGCCGCCGGCGAATGCGCCTGCGTCAGCATCAACGGCGCTAACCGTCTCGGCTCCAACTCGCTGACCGAACTGCTGGTGTTTGGCCGGCGGGCGGCGCTCAGCGCCATTGCTCATCTGCAATCCAATCAGGTCCCCAGCAGCGACACAGCGCTCGCGGCGAAGGCGAAAGCGTCGCAGAACCGCATCCAGGCCCTGTTCGACAAGAGCAACGGCACGGAGAGCATCTCTGGATTGCGTCAGGAAATGATGGACACCATGGAAGAAAACGTCGGCATCTACCGCACCGGCGAAGGTCTGGCGGCGGCCTGCGAGAAGATTGCCGAACTGCGGCAGCGCTACGCCAACATCACGTTGACCGACAAGACCCACGTCTACAACACCGACCTCATGCAAGCGCTGGAACTGGGGTCAATGCTGGATTGCGCCGAAGCAGTCACGGTGGGCGCCCGGGATCGCAAGGAATCGCGGGGCGCACATCAACGGCTGGACTTCACCGCCCGCGATGATGAGAACCTGCTCAAACATTCGCTGGCCCATTACCATCCCACGGAACCGCCGCGCATCGAATATCTCGATGTCGTCGTCACCAAGTCGAAACCCGGTGTGCGTGACTATTCAGGAGCCAAGAAATGAGCGAACTCCAGAAACGCCAGATTCAACTGGAGGTGCTCCGCTACAACCCGGAGACCGACACCGTGCCCCGGTATCAGACGTATTCCGTACCCTGCCTGGAAGAATGGGTGGTGCTGGATGCGCTGAACTACATTAAAGACCACCTCGACCCGACGCTGAGTTATCGCTGGTCCTGCCACATGGCGGTCTGCGGCAGTTGCGGCATGATGGTCAACGGCGAGCCGAAACTGGCTTGCAAGGCGTTCATCCACGAATACAAGGAAGGTCAGATCAAGGTTGAACCGATGGCGAATTTCCCCATCGAGCGCGATCTGGTCACGTCAGTCGAGGACTTCATCACCAAGCTGGCCAGCGTCAAGCCCTACCTGATTCCCAAGGAAGACAAACCGGTCAGCGCCGGCGAGTTCAAGCAGACGCCGGCGGAACTCAAGAAGTTCAAGCAGTACACGCTGTGCATCAACTGCATGTTGTGCTACGCCGCGTGTCCGCAATACGGCCTGGTGCCGGAATTCCTCGGCCCCGCCGCGATCTCGATGGCGCACCGCTACAACCAGGACTCCCGCGATGGCGGACGGGACGAGCGTCAGGAAGTGGTCGCCTCCGATGAAGGTGTGTGGGAATGCTCGTTCGTGGGCGCCTGCTCCGAAGTCTGTCCCAAGCATGTCGATCCAGCCGGTGCCTTGCAACAGGTCAAGGTCGCGAGCACCATCGACTGGTATAAAGAACATCTGATGCCCTGGGTGAAGAAATGAACAGCAAACCCTATGTCCGTGAGGTCTCCAAAACGACCTGGTTTCTGAGCCATCCGCGCTACAAGCGGTATATGGCCCGCGAAGTGACCTGCATTTTCATCGGCGCCTACACGATCCTGCTGATCGTGGCGCTCATGAGACTGTCGCAAGGGCCGGACGCCTTCCAGGCGTTCCTGAACGCGCTGCGTAGCCCGTTGGGGGTGCTGTTCAACCTGGCGGTGCTGGTGGCGGCGGTGTATCACAGCACTTCGTGGTTCAACGTGACGCCGCAGGCCATGCCCATTCAACGGGGCGAGGAATTCGTACCCGGTAATGTCATCGTCGGCGCGCACTATGGCGCCTGGGCGGTGATTTCGCTGATCATCCTGTTCCTGGGGGTTTAACCATGGCCAAATCCAATAAACCGATTTTCTGGGGGCTGTTCGCCGCCGGCGGCACGGTCACGGCGTTTGTAACCCCGGTGCTGGTGCTGATCACGCTGTTCGCCGCGATGCGATTCTCGCCCAATTTGTTCACCTACGAGTTTCTGCATGCGTTCGCCGCCTACTGGCTGGGCAAGCTGATTATTTTCGGCTTTATCCTGCTGTCGCTGTGGCATGCCGCCCACCGACTGCGGGTCACCGTTCACGACTTCGGCATCCGCGCCGACACGCTGGTCGCCTATATCGTTTATGGGATCGCCGGTCTGGGTACGCTCATGACCCTGGTTTACCTGTTGCGGATCTGACGGACGGTAATTCCTGCTGGATAGCCATTTCACCCCTCACCCCAGCCCCTCTCCCTCAAGGGGAGAGGGGAGTTTCGATACAGATTTCAAGGAAGCTTTTGCATGACCAGTTCCCAATCTGCTCGACGCACGGCCGCACGGGTTCAGCCACAATCTTCGGGTGAAAGCATGGATTTACAGTCCGTACTCACCACTGCCGAAGGCGCGGCCCAGCTTGAGGACGGTCGAGAGACCGATGTCGCGGCGTCGGTCCCCCTTCCGGCGTACCTACAGCAAATCTACTGGTGGGCTTATCTACATCCAGCCGCGGTACGCATCTTCGAGCGGCAATGGCTGGTCAACCTGATCCTGTGGGGTAACTTCGCCCGGCTGCGCGATCTGGCCCTGGACGAAATCGGCCACTCCATCCCGGGCGATGTGCTCCAGGTGGCGTGTGTCTACGGGAATTTCACCGAGCGACTGGTCCAACGGCTGGAACCCACCGGGCGCTTGGACGTGGTGGATGTCGCCCAGGTCCAGTTGGAAAATCTGAAGGAAAAGCTCAAAGGCGCCCCGCGCATCGGGCTGCATCATCAGGACTCGACCGATCTCCACTTCGCGGATGCCAGCTACGATTGCGTCGTCCTGTTTTTCCTGCTGCACGAGCAGCCGGAAGACGTGCGCGCACTGACCATCACTCAGGCGCTGCGCGTGGTCAAGCCCGGCGGCAAGGTGGTTTTCGTGGATTATCATCGCCCGAGCTGGATCAATCCCTTCCGTTACATCATGACGCTCATCCTCAAAACCCTGGAACCCTTCGCCATGGACCTGTGGCGCAAGGAGATTACGGAGTGGCTACCCGACCGGGGGCTCTCGTTGAAGGTTAGGAAAGAGACGTTTTTCGGGGGGCTCTATCAGAAGGTGGTCGTTACCCGGGCCTGAGAAACGACCGGCATTGATAATTCACAAACCCGGAAGGTCGCGGTTGGTGGATAATGACTCCACCCGCAACCGCAACGGAGGTTTAAGCCCATGAACATGACCAAAAATGTCGGCTCGACCGATAAAATCGCCCGCATTGCCGTGGGCGCGTTGCTGATTCTGCTCTCGCTGTTCAACATCATCGGCTGGTGGGGCTGGATCGGCGTGGTGCTGCTCGCCACCGCGCTGATGAACTGGTGCCCGGCCTATACCCTGTTCGGCATCAAGACCTGCCCGACCAGCACCTCGCCGGGCGCATAGCAACCCAGCCGCGAGATTCCATTTCAACCGACCGGCCGCCCAGAGCGGCCGGTTCTGTTTCCTCGCTAGCCGCGTCTGCGCGGCCCGTCGGTTTTTTGGACCCGTCGCCTTGTCGTCATCATCCTGGAGGTGTACAAAAACGCCTCTTACGCCGCCAACTCTTGCAAAACCTCCGGGTGACGGGCAGCCACTTTGAGCAGTGTCGCGGCCGCGCCTGACGGTATTCTTCTTCCTTGTTCCCACTCCTGTAATGTTCGAACGGAAACGCCGAGCAGTTTGGCAAAAGCCGCTTGGGAAAGACCGGTTGCCGCACGGGCAATAGCGACTTGAGCTTTTTCGGATGGAATAACTTCGTCCTTTTCAACCGTACCATCGTGGCGGGTCACGACTCGGCGCACCGAGCCATCAGCCTGAGGAGTGAATTCGGTTTTGCGCGCCCATTCACTGCGTCTGACCTCGTGCAAGGCTTGGAGCAGTTCGGCGTTGAGATCGCGGGATGCTTCCCAGGAAGACAGTTCGGTTTCAGACAGTCTGGCCATATTTGAAACTCTCCTTGATTTGCTTGAGTATTCCTGGATCGATATTTTCCCGAACATTCTTGGCGTACACGGTCACCAGGACAATTTGGCCGTGATCGAGCCGCAAGAAGTAAATGACCCTGATACCGCCACGTTTGCCATGACCTCGCATCGCCCAGCGCAATTTACGGCACCCACCCGAGCCAGGAATAACATCGCCTGCTTCAGGGTTAGTTACCAGATAGGTCTGAAGAGAAACGAGTTCGTCATCAGCCAAGTAGTGGTCACGGACGGCGGCAAAGGGCTGCAATTCGATGAATTCAAACATGATTAAATTCGGTTTTTTGCATCCAATTACCACCTTGATCTTCCCGCCTAAAAATTTCTCCCCGGCACTTCCAGTTCGCTGAATGGAATCACCGTTCCGAACCGTGGTTTGCCGGCTTGGACCGGCGAAGCCGTTGGAGCGACTGAAGCACGGGCAGTTTCTTGATGCAAGTTGAGTTGCACAAAGTTCCCTCTTCTTGGGGTTTCATCCGTTTGCCGACATGCGCCAATAATTAATATATGTACACACAAATTCAAGCTTGACAGCCCACTAGTGGTTCAACTGGGCTGAGTTGACTTAAAGCGGGGAATGGGATTTCCTGTAGGAGTACCCCTGACCAGGAGCCTGACCATGCCGCTGCCCAAATATGTAGTCCGTTTGACGGTTGAGGAACG
>JBATNZ010000233.1:0-6523 GCA_049290615.1 Candidatus Contendibacter sp. | reverse complement strand
GGCCAGCGCTGGCGGCCGACGGGCGGACGCCAGGTTTGGAACCCGCGGCGTCCGGCGCCCCGGACCGCGCCGCGACCCTGCTCGAGGTACTGGACTGGCACGAACGGATCAACCCCGACCGGGTGGCGATCCAGATCTACGGCAACGACGAGCGGATCGCCACCACCTTCACCTACACCAAGCTGCTCCAGGGCGCGCGGGCGGTGGCGGCCGGGCTGCAAGCGCGTGGCCTGCAACCGCGCCAGACCGTGGCCCTCATGCTGCCCACCGGCGCCGACTACTTCTTTGGCTTCTTCGGCATCCTGCTGGCCGGCGGCGTGCCGGTGCCGATCTACCCGCCGGTCCGCCCCTCGCAGATCGAGGAACATCTGCGCCGTCACGCCCGGCTGTTGAACAACGCCCAGACCGTGGCGCTGATCACCGTGCCCGAGGCGACGCTGGTGGCGCGGCTGCTCCAAACCCAGGTCGAGGATCTGCGCCATGTCGTTACGGTGGCGGAATTGCAACAGACATCGGCGGCGTGGAGCGCCGTCTCGGTGCGCGCCGCCGATCTCGCCTTCCTGCAATACACCTCCGGCAGCACCGGTGACCCCAAGGGGGTGATGCTGACCCACGCCAACCTGCTGGCCAACCTGCGCGCCATGGGCCAGCACATTGCCGCTGGTTCCGACGACGTGTTCGTCAGTTGGCTGCCACTGTATCACGACATGGGCCTGATCGGCGCCGGGCTGGGCAGCCTGTACCATGCCTTCCCGCTGGTGGTGATGTCGCCGCTCAGCTTCCTGGCCCGGCCGGCGCGCTGGCTGTGGGCGATTCACCGCCATCGCGGTACGCTGTCGGCGGCGCCCAATTTCGCCTACGAGATGTGCGCGCGCGCCATTCAGGATCACGAAATCGAGGGGCTGGACCTGAGTTCCTGGCGCATGGCCTTGAACGGCGCGGAACCGGTCAGCCCGGCGACCCTGGAACGCTTCATCGCCCGTTTTGGTCGCTACGGTTTCCGGCCCAAGGCGATGGCGCCGGTGTACGGGCTGGCGGAATGCTCGGTGGGGCTGGCCTTGCAACGGCCCGACCGGGGGCCGGTTATCGACCGGGTGCGGCGCGACCGGTTCATGGCCGCCGGCTGGGCCGAACCTGACGATCCAAGCGATACCAACGCCCTGCTATTCCCGTCCTGTGGCCAGCCGATTCCCGGCCACCAGATTCGCATCGTGGACGACCAGGGCCGGGAATTGCCGGAGCGCCAGGAGGGCAAGGTGGAATTCAGCGGGCCGTCCGCCACCGCTGGCTACTACCGCAATCCGGACGCCACCCGCCGCCTGTTCCCGCATGGCGACGCCTGGCTGGATTCCGGAGATCGCGGCTATCTGGCCGGCGGCGACCTGTATCTGACCGGCCGGGTCAAGGATCTGATTATCCGCGGTGGGCGCAATATTTATCCCTACGAACTGGAACAGGCGGTCGGTCAAATCGAGGGCATTCGCAAGGGTTGCGTGGCGGTGTTCGCCAGCGCCGATCCGGCCACCGGCAGCGAGCGGCTGGTGGTGGTCGCCGAAACCCGCGCCACCCAGCCGGAGGCTCTGGATAGCCTGCGCCAGCGGATTCAGAGCGCCGGTGTAGACCTGCTCGGCGTGCCGCTGGACGATGTGGTGCTGGCGCCGCCGCATGCGGTGCTGAAAACCTCCAGCGGCAAGATTCGCCGCGCGGCGCTGCGGGAGCTTTACGAGCACGACGCCATCGGCCACGGCGGGCGGGCGCTGTGGCTGCAATTGACCCGGATCGCGCTCACCAGCGGCTGGGCGTGGGCGCGGCGGCTGGGGCGCAACGCGATGGAACGGCTGTATGCCGGCTATGCCTGGACCGTGTTCGGGCTGCTGGCGCCGAGTGTCTGGCTAGGCATCATGACCCTGCCGAAAACGGAATGGCGCTGGGCGCTGGGTCGCGCCGCGACCTGGCTGCTGGCCCAGTTGACGGGTACGCCGCTGACGGTGCGGGGCCTGGAACATCTGCCGAACGGCCCCTGTGTGCTGGTTGCCAACCACTCCAGTTATCTGGACGCCTACGTACTGATGGCGGCGATTCCGCGCCGTTTCCACTACGTCGCCAAGCGGGAACTGCTGGACAACCGCTGGCTTGGGAAACCGTTGGAGCGCATCGGTACGCTGTTCGTCGAACGCTTCGACGTGCAACGTGGCGTGGACGAGGCGCGCAAGGTGGCCGAGGCGGCACACGCCGGGCAGTCGCTGGGCTTTTTCCCGGAAGGCACCTTCACCCGGATGCCGGGATTGTTGCCCTTCCGCATGGGCGCGTTCCTGGCGGCGGCACAAGCCGGGGCGCCGGTGGTCCCGGTGACGATTCACGGCACACGCTCGATCCTGCGCGCCGGTTCGTGGTTTCCGCGTCGGGGCCGGCTGGAGGTGATCGTCGAGCCACTGATCTCGCCCGATGGCGAGGACTGGGCGGCGGCGGTGCGGCTGCGGGACGCGGCGCGGGCAGCGATTCTGCGCCATTGCGGCGAACCGGATTTGGGGGGATAAGCGGTTCGCAATAATCGCCGTAATCCACGCCGTCATCCGCAGGGTGTGGCGGAAGTTCCAGGCTTTCTGGATAAGGGCGCTGCTGTTCACACATTCAACGACCTTGCGATAGCATCGATTTCAAGGTGAAAAACGTCTGCCTGAGAACAGAGTCGGCGTATCCCAACCCAACTTGCGGTTATCGTGGCCGCGTGAGACAGATACTCTCGTTTGCTTTTTTTGGTGCGCTGTGTTTTCGGCAACTGGGCTAACCGATTTTCCATGTTCATGGCGCATTCGATGTCTTGCAGGAGATTCTGATTGCCGGGGAACGCCGCCGCCGCAAGCCAAGCCTCGCTGGATTTGGACGGAATGCAGAGTATCGTTTTGGTCCCGGTTACCGGCATACCCAGCCAGGAAAGAAGCACAGCGGTCAATTTGTTAACCGTCTCTGCTGGGGGTGGGCAAGCCAGCGAGCATGGTAGTGCTCCCCAGCCTGCCTGCCGTGCTTCTTGTTCCAATACAGACCCATAATTCGCATACGACTTATCCGCTACATCCGCGTCAAGATGGATGATGACCCAATCGTAGAACTCAAGCATCGGGTCATCTTCAATCGATGCACGGCCCCGTGCTTGGAAGTCCCGACACCATTTCAGAACACCTCCCCATCCATTGCCGAAGTCGGGGCGAGTCGCTTCGGGCTGGAGTAGCGTCAACACGAAAGGGCTCGGCAGTATCGCCTTGAGCGCCGCTTCGATAATGACCTGATCGGTTGGCCCTTCGGCCACCAGTGCAATTCGCGGGTCAGACATTGGGGACTGCCCCCAGATGCCCCATCAGCCATAGTCGCGACAGTGGATAATCCCTATTGAGCGCTAGCAATTGATCCGAAAGTACGATTCGGGTGATTTGGGTATGGCCGTTGCTGTCCCGGTCCACCGCGAACAGGCGAATTTCATCGTCGATCAAGTCGAGGCCATCGAGCACCGCCGGGTTATGCGCGGTGAACAGCAGTTGCCGCTCCCGATCCGCGTGCGCTAGCCAGCTCCCCAGTTTGCCGGCTAAACGCGAGGCCAGTCGGGGGTTCAAGGCTTGATCCAGGTTGTCGATGGCAAACAGCCTTGGCGCGCTGGAGGACAGGCACAGAATGGCGCAGAACAACACATACAGCGCCCCTTCGCTAGCATCGTAGGCCGTCAGGGTATTACGGCTTTTTTTCATGAAGCGGTCGGTGAACTTCAACACGTCTTGGGTTCGGGCCACGGATGGCGATAACAAGGAACCCGCCGCACTGGTTGTCTCGATGTCCGCCACCCAGTCGATCAGTTCGAAAACGCTGTCCAGCAGATCCTCATGCTTGTCGAGAATGGTCTTGCGGAAGTCCGCAAAGCCCTCCGCCAGCCGTCCCCCGGCAAGCCCCACTGGGTCACGGGATTGTGAATCACCGACCAGGGCGCGCAGGGTTGGCGTATTGGGCGAGTAAATGGCGTAGCTTTGCAAACGCTGCATCAGCTTGAAGGCCAAATTGTCCGTGCCGGTTTCGACCAGTTTGAGCGCCGCCAAGCCCGCCGTCGGCGTCAGATTCTTCTTGTTGCGCACACCGTCCGAGACGATGTCCGTAGTCCCGTCCGTCAGATATTCGGTCTTGAATTCCCAAGCGGGGTTGGGATTTTCCAATGGGTTCAGGAGCGAGATTCGGTAGGTTTCACCCTGTTGTCCCGCTGCGCTGAGTCCGATATGGGCCGGCGTCCGGTCGGTTTCAAAAGAGGTTTTATAAAGGCGTGGCACTCCAGGACGCACACCCCGGCGAAGTAGTGATTCATCATCCACCATACCGTTGGCGGCAGCGCCTAATACCCCGATGGCTTCCAGAATATTGCTTTTGCCGACCCCGTTGGCGCCGATGAAACAATTCACCCGCCCGAGTTCGAGGGTCATGGCAGAAATCGATTTGAAACCTTCGATCTTGATTATTCGAATCATGGCCGATCTCTGCATTTGAACCGTAATAATGCGAGCCGGACTGTCATGTGGCTCATGAGTATCCTCCTCGTTTTCGGACATTTTCGTGTTCTCGGCAGATACAGAAAACGTCGAGGCCAACTTTAACGTCTACAGCCTGACCTCGTTTACGTCGCGCATATGCGTGATGCCTAGCAGATTGTGCGGCATCTGACCAAGTGAGCCGGTTTCAAAATGCGCCTTCTGCACTGTAAGGGGGACAGACTTCATTGCACGTTCTTGATCGCCCCGATGAGCAACGACACAGCAGAATCCCAAGACAGGGTATTAGCCAATCTTTCAGCCAGTGTTCTTGCCCTTGCGAACGCAGCATCACGGTCACGAAGAACAAACTCAATCTCCTTGGCCCATGAAGCCGCAGCCTTAACCCTGTCATCGACGGTATCTACAACATATTGTTGCGCGTCACTATCGCCGAGTGATTCCTTAAGCAATTCACCGATACCGCTCTTGTTACTGACAAGCATCGGCGTCCCCATCTCAAGCGCCTCAAGAGCAACCAACCCAAAGCCCTCGCGCCGCGAAGGCATTAGCAGCAGGGATGCACGTCGCAAGTCACTTTCAATCGCTTCTGCATCGTCGGTGTATTCTCTGACCCGGATCGATAAATCTCCAACTCCGGGGAGAGAGAGAAGTTCATTGCGCAACTTCGTCCCTGTCCCGCATGGCGCACCCCGAACGATCAGTTCTGGTGGCGACTGAAAGTTCATCCCGCACGACACTACTTGAGCAAGTGCGAGGGTGCCAATATCCAGCCCCTTGAGTTCCAAGTCCTCCGCCCGACCTAATATCAAACAGTGCAGTGCAGGTGGTGGCACCCTTTTCGGCGTACTCGTAAACCCCGGTTCCAGTCTGTGAATCGGAGGGTGATGGCCAAGCCCCGCAAGAAGATTGCCCACTTCCCTATTCAACCGTGGACCGATGGCCACAATTATTCCTGCGTCTTGGGCCAAGTCTCGCTCAAGCTTCTCGCGCTTCTCTGCCGCCGCTGCGGCATCATCCTTACCCTTGAACCATTCGATCTCGCCCGGCGCCATGTGAACGAAATGAAGACGGATCGCCGAAGTAAAGGAATCCTGGACCTGTGCTCTGGCCGCCGGCCCCGTGATACGGCCATGCCCGACCACAACATCGGGGAAGAATCCATCGGGCAGCCGCAGCTTGCGATAGAGACCACTCATTTCGTCGGCTCCTGACTCTGCCCGTGCCTCGACAAGCTCGACGTGAGCCTGACGAGCTTGTTCAACCTCGGTCGGCCCCGTGACGGGTACCACGCATACGATTCGGCATCCCGTCTTTGCTAGCGCGCAACACAACTCGCGATTCAGGGTCGAAAGCCCTCCATGCTTGGACATCCATTCTGTCGCCATCACCAGAATCGACAGGCGTGGTGTCGCCGGAACCTCGGGGGAAGCGGGAGCTACTTGAGCACGAACTTCGGGCTGTGCGCTCCTATTCATCTCCGAAATGGCACGCACTTTAATTGTGATCTCATCGCAAATCTCACAAGTTGGCGACCGAGTTACAAGGTGATTGAGACCGGTCAGCGACGGTGGCAAAGTCGAGTGGTAATAGGCCGGATGGGGCGTGGATAGGGGTATCGGACTATTCCAGATTTCCAAGAGATTCCCTTCAGTTGGATACGGGCATGCCTCCTCAGCTATGCCCAAATACATGGCATAGAGTCGCCTGGCGGCCTGCATGTCGCCACGCCTGAATGCTACAAAACACGCGAGCCATACGTTTGGCATTCCTCGCTCAAACTCCATGGCGGGGAAACCATCCAAAGCCTCCTGAGCTCGATCCAAACTGCCAGCGGCAAGCCACGAGAATGCCTCCTGCATGCATAGCGGCAGGGCAGTCGTTCACCCCCCTGGCTGCGGCAGGGGTGCGAGGGGGCGACCGGCGCGCCGGTCGGCGATAGCCGCTGCAATATAGGGCCAGGGCGAGTGGCTGCGTTGCCGGCAGGTGTCGATGACGCT
>JBATNZ010000232.1:0-20625 GCA_049290615.1 Candidatus Contendibacter sp. | reverse complement strand
CGTTCCTCAACCGTCAAACGGACTACATATTTGGGCAGCGGCATGGTCAGGCTCCTGGTCAGGGGTACTCCTACAGGAAATCCCATTCCCCGCTTTAAGTCAACTCAGCCCAGTTGAACCACTAGTTCGAAATCGGCGATCTCCAGCGGCGCAGCATCGGCGGGCCAGTTTTCATCGTCGCGGGCTTCAGGATCCGGTTTCGCGCCGTTACCCAGGCGCAATCCGGTAAAACCGGGAAACCGGCCGCTGGCGCGAACGGCTCGCGTGCCCGGAATCGGCACCCAGCGGATGTCCGGCAGGCCGCCCGAACCGAGTCCGACGCCGGGGCGATCATCGAAGCCCAACCGCCCCAACGCGCGCCACAGGTAGTCGCGTTCGGGCGGGTTCAGGTATTCCAAGGCGTGCTCGCAGGCCCGGCGCAGCGGGTCGGCGAAGCGCGCCAGGTTCCAGCCACGAGCGTGGGCCACTTCCAAGCAGTCGGCGAGCAACAAGGCCGGATTCGGGTCGGCGGTCAAACGCTCGGTCTCAAGATGTTGCAGCAGGGTTTCGTAACCCTTCACCGCGCTCTCGGGCGAATCCTGATCGGCGATAGCGCAGAACAGGAAGGTGAGCGTGCGGTGCCAAGCCGGAATCGCGGCATACCGTTTCAGCAGGTCTGGCGCCTTGTCGCCGATGCGCCGCAGCCGCACGGCGGCCAAAAACTCCTGGAAAGTCAAATGATAGAAACCGGCGCGGCGCCCGGCGTGGGGTAGCAGCAGCCCGGAGTTGGACAATAAATCTTCCCGGCGGCTGGCCGCGTCGGCGCCTCCGCCCTCGGTGGTCCAGTCGCTTTTCGCCAGTTTCGCCAGGATGCGGTCTATCTCGTCGATGCCGACTTCCGGCGCCGGCGTCGTTCTCCGTTTCGTAGTGCCCTGGTGCATACCGAGCGCCAAGGCGGACAGGCGCAACCGCGCCCGGTCGCGCTCGTTCTCGGTCAGGTAGCGCTTGTATAACACCTGATTGACCACGCTGTCGTAGAGCCGGTAGAAGTCTTGCGGCAGGCGCTGGCCTTCGTCGTACTTGATGCACAGCGCGGTCAACAGCATCGGGTTGGCGCGCAGTTCGGCGAGATCGGGGCGTCCACCGAGGTGAGCGAGAAGACCACTGGCCTTTTCCTCGGCACGCGGCGGGTCGGCGGCGGCATACCAGCGACGGACGAACGTCTCTTGCAGCGGTTGGGGCAGCTCCCCAAGCTCGGCCAGCGGCAGCTTCAGGCGACGGCGGTCTTCATCGTCCAAGCCATAGGGACGGCTGGTGAGCAGGACCCGGTTGCCGGCCTTCAGCCACTCGGGCAGCGCGTCGGCCAGGCCGCTCAGCAGATTGCGCCGGGGCCGGTGCGGACCGAGCGTTTCCGGCACCTCATCCGCGCCATCCAGGATCAACAGGCAGCGACCCTGCTTCATCTCCTCCCGCCAGACCTCCGGGGTCAACCCGCCGGGTTTCGCTGCCGCCAGCCAACCGGCCAAAGCGGCTTCGAGCTGCGCCTGGGTCCAGTGGCCGTTGCCCGCTAGGCATGTGTCGTGATCTGCCCATTCGCGCAATCGGCACAGCAGAGGAAAGCGATCGCGCAAGTCATCCGGGAGCCGTTCCTCGAATTCGGCCGGCGTTTCCAGCGGATGCGTCGGCAGGGAACCGCAGGCAACCACCAATGCCAGCCAGCGGCAGAAGGTAGTTTTGCCGGCGCCGGGGGCGCCGGGCACGTAGAGCGATTCCGCGCCGAGGCGGTGCAGCAGCAGGTCGTGTTGTTGCTCGCGGTCGAATTCGGCCTTGCGCTTGTCATCCGCCTTCCGGGCGGTGACCGCCGGAACGTAGACTTGGCCGAGGCGCACGTTCTGGCTGTCCTTCAGGTCCAGCCCCAGCAATTCGACGCTTTCGCAGGTGCGGCGGAGCCAGGCCAAGTAAGCCTCGCGGATCGAAGCGCTGGAGGGGGTGGCGGCGCCACCTCCGGTCTTCTGTTCGATGGCGCGCAGCGCTTCGAGTACGGCAACCGCCAAGCTGTCGGGTATCGTGAAGAACCTCAAACCATGAGCGAGTCCAACTTGCTTGCGAAACGTGGCGATTTTAGATTTAGGACTCCGCCAGCTCGAATCGATATGCTCGGGAAGCCACGAGTGTTTCTCACTCAAGAGAAATGCCAGGCACGGCTTGTCCTTGCGCACGGCCTCCTCGTATTCCAACTGGGTGATGGAAAGCTTTTCCGGGTTGTCCCTTGGGGGCTGGAAGCCATAGCGCAGCGCGAGGATGAGCACGTAGTAATCGCACTGGGCGACATCCTCCAGGCACTTGTCCTGCGGACGCTCGTCGAACGCGGGATATTTCTCCATGCACTCGACATCGAACTGGGCGCGTTCCAGCGCCGCTTTCACTGCCTTGCGATGCTCGACGAGGTCCATGTAGGTCGAGGAAACGTAAACCCGCTTCTTGGTCATGGCTTGGGTCGAGGTGATTTCCAGAGAAGATACGCCGCCCGCGAATCCGGGAGCGGGTCTATCCTTGAATGATAGGACATTCCCGTCAAATCAATGGAGACGCCATCATGAACCGGACCGGAACCGTTTTGCTGGAATTCGACCCAGACCTGAACAAACTGGGCAAGAAAAAAAAGTTGCGGGATGGACTCTCGGCCGTGGTGCAAATCGGCGACGCGCTCTGGGTCGCCAACGACGAAGCCCTGAGCCTGGAACGGCTGTCCCGCCAGCGTGGAACCCCCGGCGACGAAATCCGCTATGCCGATCACCGGCAATTCCCGCTGCACGACTATCTTCAACTGCCGATGCCGCCCGAAGCGAACGGCAAGAGCGAAGAAGCGGACGTGGAAGGACTCGACTATTACGGTGGCTATCTCTGGTTGGTCGGCTCGCACAGCTTGAAGCGCGACAAGCCGAAGGAAGAAAACCCCATCGAAAAGAACGCCGAACGCTTGGCCGAAGCCAGCCGCGACGGCAACCGTTTTCTTCTCGCCCGCATTCCATTGGAGAAAGCCACGCAATCGCTGGAGCAGACGGTCGAGCAGAACGGCTTTTCGCGCACCGCCGCTCGCTTGGCTGGCAATCAGAAAAGCAACGCGCTGACAAGAGCGTTGGCAGGCGACGAACACTTGGGACCGTCCCTCGCCATCCCCGGCAAGGACAACGGTTTCGATATCGAAGGGCTGGCCGTCGCCGGCGACCGCGTTTTCGTCGGACTGCGCGGCCCGGTGCTGCGCGGCTGGGCGGTGATTCTGGAACTGGCCTTGGAGGAACAGGACGCTTCCACCCTGATATTGAAATACATCGGGCCGGACGGTCGGCCCTACCGCAAGCACTTTCTCGATCTGGGAGGCTTGGGCGTTCGCGACCTGTGCGTGCAAGGCGACGATTTGCTGGTTCTGGCGGGTCCGACCATGGCGCTGGCCGGGCCGCTGACGATCTTTCGCTGGCCGGGAGGCGCGCGGCCTTGCCGGGAATCGCTGGTTTTTGCCAAGGCGCTGCCAACCGTCCTGGATCTTCCCATCGGTGTCGGCCAGAGCGCGGGCCAGGACCAGGCGGAGGGGATAACGCTGTTCGCCCCGGACGGCGGCGAGGCCCGCGCCGTTCTCGTGGTCTACGACTCCACCGCTCCAAGCCGGCAACGGGAAACCAGCGCCGTGGAAGCCGACCTCTTGGCGCTGCCCCCTCCCGCGGTTTGCAGGACTACCTGAGGCGGGAGCGCGGACCGGCGTGCTCCACCGCTGGGGACTGCTGCCGGGCTGGGCGAAGGACCCGACCCTGGCCGCCAAGCTCATCAACGCCAGGAGCGAAACCGTCGCCGGGAAAGCTGCACCTCACCTGTTGAAGACTCGGGCAGGCCTGCCGGGCGTGCGCTATCTTTTACAAACGCCCTCACCCTTCCAGCCGCTTGGTTCCGCCCATGACCGACCGTTCCGATTTCAACTTTTCCGGCCACTGGGCCGTTCTGCCGCCGGACCCGGACCCGACCGAGACCGAGGAGTGGCTGCAAGCGCTCGATGCCGTCATCGAGCACGAAGGCCGCGCCCGCGCCACTTTCATTCTGCGCCAGTTGTTCGACCGCGCCCGCGCCCGGCGCGTGACGCTGCCCCCGGTGTGGAGCACCCCCTATTGCAACACCATCGCCCTCGCCGACCAGCCCCAGTTCCCGGGAACGCTCGAAACCGAGCAACGGCTGATCGGACTGGTGCGCTGGAACGCGCTGGCGATGGTGGTGCGGGCCAACCAGTTCTCTACCGAACTGGGCGGCCACATCGCCAGCTACGCCTCGGCGGCGGACCTGTTCGAGGTCGGCTTCAACCATTTTTTCCGCGCCGGCCAAGCGGGAGATCTGGTGTTCTTTCAGCCCCATTCCGCCCCCGGCGTCTACGCCCGCGCCTTCCTCGAAGGGCGGCTCGGCGAGACGCAGTTGGACCATTTCCGCCGGGAAGTCGGCGGCGGGGGCTTGTCGTCCTACTGCCATCCGTATTTGATGCCGGAGTTCTGGCAGTTCCCGACCGGCTCGATGGGACTCGGCCCGCTCCAGGCCATCTATCAGGCGCGTTTCATGCGCTACCTCGAAAATCGCGGCCTCCTCGCCACCGCCGGGCGCAAGGTGTGGGCCTTCGTCGGCGATGGCGAGATGGACGAACCGGAGGCGCTGGCCGGCCTGTCGCTGGCCGGGCGCGAGGGGCTGGACAACCTCATCCTGGTGGTCAACTGCAACCTGCAACGCCTGGACGGCCCGGTGCGCGGCAACGGCTCCATCGTCCAGGAGCTGGAAGGCCTGTTCGCCGGCGCGGGCTGGAACGTCATCAAACTGCTGTGGGGCTCGGACTGGGACCCGCTGTTCGCCCGCGACCACGAGAGCGCGATCCTCAAGCGGCTGCACGAGACGGTCGACGGCGAGTTGCAGCAGTACGCCGCCACCGACGGCCGGTTCAACCGCGAGCATTTCTTCAACAAGTACCCCGAACTGCGGGCCATCGTCGCGCACCTGTCCGACGAGGATATCGACAAGCTGAAGCGCGGCGGTCACGATCCAGTCAAGATTTACGCCGCCTATCACACGGCGGTGGATCATCGGGACCAGCCCACCGTCATCCTGGCCCAGACCAAGAAAGGCTACGGCATGGGCCATTGGGGGCAGGGTAAGATGGGCGCGCACCAGCAAAAGAAGCTGGAGGCCGACGCGCTGCTGGCCTTCCGCGACCGCTTCGATCTGCCGCTGTCCGACGCGGACGTGACCGCGCTGCGTTTCTACCATCCCACCGCCGACAGCCCCGAGCTGAAATACCTGCACGCCCGCCGTCAGGCGCTGGGCGGCTACCTGCCGGCACGGGTCGGCCGGGGTCCGGCGCTTTCCGCACCGCCGCTCGCCGCGCTGGCCAAGTTTTTCGAGGGCAGCCACGACCGCGAGGAATCCACCACCATGGTGTTCGTGCAACTGCTCTCGCACCTGCTGCGCGACCCGGAACTCGGTCCGCGGCTCGTGCCGATCGTGGCCGACGAAGCGCGCACCTTCGGTATGCAGGCGCTGTTCCGCCAAGTCGCCATCTATTCCTCGGTGGGCCAGTTGTACGAGCCGGAGGACAAGGACGAATTGCTCTACTACAAGGAAGCCCGGGACGGCCAAATCCTGGAGGAAGGCATCACCGAAGCCGGCGCCGTGGCCTCGTGGATCGCCGCCGCCACCAGCTACAGCGTCCACGGCGTGCCGATGTTGCCGTTCTATATTTTCTATTCCAGCTTCGGGTTCAAGCGCATCGGCGATTTGATCTGGGCGGCCGGCGACTCGCGTTGTCGCGGCTTTCTGATCGGCGCCACCGCCGGCTTGACCACGCTGTCCGGCGAAGGTTTGCAACACCAGGACGGCTCCAGTCATTTGCTGTTCTCCGTGGTGCCCAGTTGCGCGGCCTACGACCCCTGCTTCGGCTACGAGCTGGCCGCGATTCTGCGGGACGGCATGAGGCGGATGTTGGAGAACCAGGAGGACGTGTTCTACTACGTAACGGTCACGAACGAGAATTACGCCCAGCCCGCTCTGCCCGAGGGCGTCCAGGACGGCATCCTGCGGGGCATGTACCGGCTGCGCGAGGCGAGCGACACGGGGCAAGCGGCGCGCGTCCAGTTACTTGGCGCCGGCACCCTGCTGCGGGAAGCGCTCGCGGCCGGCGACTTGCTGGAACGGGACTGGGGCGTCGTCGCCGACGTGTGGAGCGTCACCAGCTTCACCGAGTTGCGCCGCGACGGTCTAAACGTGGAGCGGTGCAACCGGCTGAATCCGGACGCCGAACCGATCCCGAGCTGGGTCGAACAGTGTCTCGCGCCGACCACGGGTCCGATCGTCGCGGTCAGCGACTATCTGCGCGCGGTGCCGGATTTGATTCGGACCTGGGTCCCCCGCCGCTACGTGACCCTGGGCACCGACGGCTTCGGCCGCAGCGATACCCGTGCCGCGCTGCGTCGCTTCTTCGAGGTGGATCGGCACCATATCGCCGTCGCCGCCCTCAAGGCGCTGGCCGACGAGGGCGTGGTCGACCGAGCCAAGGTCCAGCAGGCCATCGCCCGGTACGGCATCGACCAGGACCAGCCGAATCCCTGGGATCGTTGAGCTGGCGGTTCGCGATCCATTTCCCACCCGAACCGTAATTGGAGCCACGACCCCATGAGCGACTTCTCCGCCGCCGAACCTCGACCCGAAGAGTCCGGCGATTTGACGAACCACTTCACCCGAATCCCCTGCGCGGCGCACGCCCGACTCCTCCTGCACGATCCGGAGATCGATGCGCCGTTCATGGACGCGCTGCAAGACGGATTGCCGGACGAGGCAGCGCGGCTGGCCTATTTGAATCACTTGGCCTGGCAGGCGCGGTCATGACGGGCGGCGCCAGTGGACCGGACGGCACTCGATATCGCCATCGGTTTGCAGACGGCGCGGCGCGGGTCGTGAGGTGATCCATGGCGAGCAGTCCCATCCCACTGGCTGAGTGTCCCGCCCGTCTAGGCTGGACGCTGGAGCATGAAACCATCTATGCCGACCCTCCATGGCTCACGGTCCGGTTGGTTCCATGGTTCCCTGAATGCCATCCGGCTTTGGCCGAGTATTGGCAGTCGGAAAACGGCTTCCTGCGCCTGATCTTCAAGTGGGAGGAGTACGAGGCCGACAGGAGCGGAGGAACGATTTATTCCTGCTGCGTGAGTCCGAAAGGACGGCCTGCGACGAAGCCGGCGCGGCGTTGATCCGAACGCTGCGCGCCTGCTTTGCGGAAGGAGAGACGGCTCCTGGCGTCACAGTCCGATACCAGGCTTGCCGCAGCCCGGCGGTTCTGTCGGAAGTTGTGGTATCTCGGACGCTCTCGCGCTAGGCCATTAGATGTAGCGGTCCGGCGAGTTCGAGAATGTCGCTCAGTACCATGCGCGGGCGCTCGATCTACCCTTCCAGCCGACCTCTCCGTTCGGTAAAACGAGCCGCTACGGCTACTGGCACAGCGTCTCACACGGCACACGCCGTCCCTGTCCCCATCCGGCGAGCCTTATCCCGTCATCGAACCCACTTACCGACGATTATGCGTACCAGCCCGGACGGCCAGGTAGACCTCGCCCAGGAACAGACTCCAGGCCGCCACCATCGCCAGCATCGCCAGCACGAACAGGCCCGCGACGACTTTTGCCAACTCGACCGACAGTAACGCCCCCAGAAACGCGCCCGCGACCACCAGGCACACCAGCAGCGCGCCCAGCACCGCGAACAGGATCGCGAAGTAGATCAGGTTGCCCCGACGGATCAACAGCACCATTTCCTGCTGCTGTTCCGCCGCTGACCCGCCCGTAAGCGCACCGGGCCGTTCCTGCACCACGCGCCGGCGGTCCACGATCCGTGCCAACCGGTTACTCAGGATCGTAATCAGGGTACCCATGGCGACCAGCAGGAACGCCGGGGCGACCGAGAGTTGAATGACGCGGGTAATGTCAGTGAGGTGCGATTCCATAATGGGGCAGGGTCGAGGCGGGCATTTGACGTTGGGCGTAGCTCAAGGCAACCCGTCTTCGGGCCTGTTCAGGATACGCGTAAAAATGTTGTTACAAGCAATCGCGCTATATGATTTTCATCGTATTTATCAATTTATTTCACCTTGTCCAAGGAGTTGGCCGTCGCCGATGCGGGGGCGACTTCACTAAGCCACTGCGCAATCGCTCCGTAGTAGACGTCCTTGTCGACGCGATAGGCATCCTCGTGTCCACCTTTGACGTCGACGAAGCGTTTGGGCGCGCGCGCCGACTCGTACAGGCGCCGGCCTTGGGCGTAGGGAATGACCGCATCTTCGGGGGAGTGCAGGAACAGCTTGGGCATATCAATCGAGGGCATGCGATCCAGCGAGGGAAACCGCTGAGAGGCGATGAGCCCGACGGGGAGAAACGGGTAGAGCTCCTGTCCGCGCTCGACGACCGATGTGTAGGCGCCCTCAACGATCAGACCCGCGGCGGGTACGCGCGAGGCCAGTTCGATCGCCACCCCACTGCCTAACGAGTGCCCAAAAAGGACGATGCGTTCTGGTGGTACGCGCAGCGTGCGGATCAGGTACTCATACGAGGCCATCGCGTCGGCGTACAGCCCCCGCTCGTCGGGAGCGCCAGTACTCTCGCCGAACCCGCGATAGTCGAAGGCGAAGAGATTAACTCCCAGGTCGCGCATCAGCGCGTAAAACTCCGGGCGCTGCCCGTAACCGATATTCCCCAGATTGCCGTGGCAAATGAGCAGCCACAAATCCGACGAGTGGACGGCGGCGGCGGGCACGATCCACGCGGAAAGCGTGACGCCGTCGCTCGACGGATAGGTCACGCGCTGCTCATGCAGCGCAAACCGCGGCGCTGACGGGGCCACCCGCCGTTCCTCCGGGTGAAAGATCAACTCTCGCTCGTTGAGCTTGAGATATCCAATTGCGCCCGCGTAACCTAATGCAAAAAGGCCGATGAGCACCCTGAAAATACGATTGAACACAGGCGAGGGGAAGGGGAAGGAGAGAGTAAAATCAGTTTTTTCTATTCACTGCCCCTTGTCAAGAGCGAAGCATACGCCGCGATGATCGTGACATCAGTTGCATCCTGGTAGGATAACCGCCTCAACATCTCGCAGGCCGGATGACAGCCGGCCACTTGTCAAGGAGAATCCGCTTGCAGCACGACAGGGAGGACCCGCTCGCGGCGGCCGCCACGGCCGCGCGGCTGCGGCACATTGCGGGGCAACTCGGCCTCGATGAAGGCGCTTTTGCGCGCGCGCTCGCACTGAGCGGGGCCGTACCCGATCGCGTCGCGTTCGCCCAGGCGGTGAGCTACTTCCTGATGCTCGCCGGAACGGCATTGATCGTCGCCGGCGTGGCCGCTTTCTTCGCTTTCAACTGGGCGGAGCTGCATCACCTGGCCAAGTTTGCCTTGATCGAGGGCGGCATCGGCGCGGCGGTGTTCGTGGCCTGGCGCCAAGGTCTCGACCGCTTGGCGGGTAAGTCGGCGCTGTTCGGCGCCGGCTTTCTCACCGGCGTATTGCTGGCCGTCTACGGTCAGGCCTACCAGACCGGCGCCGACCCCTACGGTCTGTTCCTCGGCTGGGCGGCTCTCATCCTCGGTTGGGCGGTGATCGGCCGGCAGGTCGGCCTGTGGCTGCTGCTCGCGGTGCTCGCCAATCTGGCCCTGGCTTTGTACTGGGGCCAGGTCCTGCATCCCCCCGAGGCGTGGATCGAGGACTTGGCCCATGCCTTCGGCCCGGCGTCCTGGATCGGCTATCTGCTGTCGGATTTCCGCCTCGCCCAGCTCGTCTTCGGCCTGAACGGCGCCATGCTGATCGCGTGGGAGTTCGGCGCGCGCCGGGGCGTGGCGTGGATGCGCGGCAGATGGTTCCCGCGCCTGATCGCGCTGTTCGCCCTGGCGGCGATCGCCGATGCCACGCTGCTGCTGATCCTCGCCAGCGGGCACGGGGCGGCCGACCCACCGCACATCATCGCTCCGGTCCTGTTCGCGGCATTTGTCGCCGCCGCGCTGTGGTACTACCGCGCAGTGGAACGCGACCTGTTCATCCTGGCCGCCGGTCTGCTGGCGGTGATCGTGGTCGCGACCGCGTTTGCCGCCCGCTTTCTGACGGGCGGCTTCGATGCCTTTCTGGTGTTAAGTGTGCTGGTGGTGGCGCAAACAGCGGGGGCAGCCGCCTGGCTGCGGCGGGTGGCGCGTTCGTGGCGGGCGACGCCGTGAGCGCGGCAACGCCTTCGGTACGCGCCGTGTTCGCGGCCCTGGAACACGAGGGCAGGGTCGCGGCCAACTGGCCGGAACGGGTGACGGTCGCGCTCGCCGCCGAGGCCGACGCGCCGCCGTGGTACGTGCGCATGCTGGTCGGCTTCGGCGCCTGGCTCGCCAGCCTGCTGTTGATCGCCTTCGTGGTGATTTCCGTGACACACTCCGGCTCGGCGATGATCGGCGTGGGCGTGGTGATGATGATCGCCGCGCTCGGGGTGCGCTTCGCCTCGGGCCACGACTTTGTCGCCCAGGCCGCGCTCGCGGTCAGCCTCGCCGGGCAGGCGCTGCTGGCATTCGGTCTGGGCAAGTACGGGCCGAGCACGGCGCTGTGGGCGGTGATCGGCTGTCAGGCCGCGCTCGCGCTGGCGTTCCCGGACCGCATCCACCGTTTCCTGTCGGTGCTGGCGGCGGTGAGCGCGGCGGTGGTCCTGCTGTATTACCTGAAGCTGCAAGCCAGCATTCATGTTCTGGTGCTGGCGCTGGCGGCCGGCTTTCTCGGGTTGCAGGCCAGAGAGGGCTTCTTCATCGCCCGCGGCCTGGCGCAGCGCGTCCGTCCACTCGCCTTCGGCTTGCTGGTGGCGATGCTCGGCTGCGTCATGCTCTCCACCGTCTACGTGCTGCCGGAGCTGCTGACGTGGCGCGGGGACTTCTCGTTCTATCCGCGCCCGTGGGTGTCGAGCCTCGGCTTCGGCGTGCTGCTCGGGTTGCTGGAATGGCGTCTCGTGAACACCATTCTGCGCGATGCGCCGGTCGCGACCCGCGCCAGCTTCGTCGGCGCGAGCGCCTTGATCGTCGCGGCCTCGTTGCCCGCGCCCGGTATTGCCGCATCGCTGGTGGTCTTGCTGGCCGGTTTCATTCACGCCGAACGCATCGTGGTCGGCATCGGCATCGGTTTCTTCGCGGTGTTCCTCGCCGCCTATTTTTACGGCATCGAAGCCTCGCTGCTCGCCAAATCGGCGACCCTGACGGCGACCGGGCTGGTGGTGCTGGCGCTGCGCCATTACCTGATGCCGCGACTAGCGCCACAGCCGGGGGAAAAAGATGCGTAATCTCGTGCTGTGGGGCGTGCTCGCCGTCATCCTGGCCCTCGCCAACTTCCTCATCTACAGCAAGGAGGCCGTGCTGGCCGAAGGCGAGGCCATGCTGCTCGAATTGCAACCACGCGACCCGCGCTCGCTGCTACAGGGCGATTACATGAGCCTGCGCTATCGGCTGGGGCGCGAGCTGGCGTCGCGGGTGAGCGGCGCCACGGCCGACGGCCATGCCGTGGTGCGACTCAACGACCAGCGCGTGGCGCAATTCGTGCGTTTGCACGATGGGGCAACGCCGCTGGCGACGGACGAACGGCTGCTGCGTTTCCGCCAGCGCGGCGGGGCGGTACGGATCGCCGGCGATGCCTTCTTCTTCCAGGAAGGACAGGCGGCCATTTATCAGCCGGCGCGGTATGGCGAGCTGCGCGTGGACCGCGATGGCGATGCGGTGCTGGTCGGGTTGCGGGACGGGGAGCTTCGAGCGCTGGCGCCAGGCCAGGGCCAATGAGCATCGGGTTACCCTCTCCGGCCACGGTCCGCGCCTGCGCCGCGGTTGCCACCCGCGCTCCTGCGGGACGCTCACGATCACAAAGTTGTGTCAGCCAGGACAGCCAGGACACCGAGGATAGCGATGAACACCACCAACCCCAGTCCCAACTCCAGACCCATCTGGCAGCGCCTGTCCAAGCCGTCGTTACCCAGCAACCTGGGACAACTGGGCGGCTTTAGCCTTGGCGTCGGCCTGCTAATCGCTCTGGCGCTGTTCGTCTGGTTTTTCTGTCGGATCGAACCTGGACCCGGCGAAATCGCCGTCCTGATCCGCAAGACTGGCGACGATCTGCCATCGGGCGCCATCATCGCCCTGCAACCCGAGCAGAAAGGCATTCAATTCGAGGTGTTGCCGGAAGGGCGCTATTTCCGCAATCCCTATGCGTGGGGGTGGAAAATCGCCAGGATTACCGACATTCCCGCCGGCAAACTGGGCGTGCTCATGCGGCTGTACGGCAACGATTTGCCACGGGGGGAAATCGTCGCGGGGGGTGATTGCGGGAAAGGCGCTCCCGGCGACGCCAAGGGCATCATCGCCGCCGTGCTGCGTCCGGGCAAATATCGGATCAATCCTTACGCCTGCACCGTCGAACTGTTCGACGCCATTTCCATTCGCCCCGGTGCGGTGGGGGTGGTCACCTCGCTGGTGGGCAGGGATGTGCTGACCGGCGATCTCCCGCCGCAGGCCCGTAATACGTATCTCGTCAGCGAGGGCATGAAGGGCGTCGTGCCGCAGGTGCTCGATCCCGGCACCTATTACTTGAATCCCTATCTCTACAACGTGGTCGAGGTGACCTTGCAAAGCCAGCGCTTCGTGCTGGGCGGCGAGGACGCCATCAGCTTTTCGACCCTGGACGGCTTCAACGTCCAGATCGAGGGCACTATCGAATTCAGCATTGAGCGCGACCAGGCGGCGCTCATCGCCCACCAGATCGGCGACATGGAGGATGTGCTCAAGAAGCTCATTCTGCCGCGCGCGCGGGGCTTCAGCCGGATCGAGGGCAGCAAGCATCCCGCGATCAACTTTATCGTCGGCGAGACCCGCCAGCAATTTCAGGACAACCTGGAGCAACACCTGCGCGAGAAGGCGCGGCCCTGGGGCGTGGCGATCAAGTCGGTGTTGATCCGCAACATCGCCACCCCGGACGCCATCGCCAGCATCATCCGCGACCGCGAGGTGAGCGTGCAGAACGCCCGCAAATTCGAGCAGCAGATCGAACAGGCCCGCTCGCTGGCGGAATTGACCCGGCAGGAAATGCTGGCCCGCCAGAACCAGGAAAAAGTGGTGGCGGAAACCAGCCGCATTCAGGCGGTGATCCGGGCGCAACAGGATTTGGCGGTGAAAGTGACGGCGGCCAACCAGGAGCTGGAAGTCGCCAGGCTGGAAAACCAGGCCGCCGCCGCGCAGGCCGAAGCGATGATGTCCAGGGCGCAAGCCGAGCGCGACGTGATCGCGCTGAACAACAAGGCGCAGGCGGAGGTCATCGCCTCGCAGGTGCGCGCCTTCAAGACCGGCATGAACCTGGCGCGTTACGCCTTCTATCAAAAGCTCGGACCGCGCATCGTTTCGCTGCTCGGCAACGATACCCCGGACAGCTTCGGGGGTCTGTTTCAACCCTATCTGCCGAAGGAGGCCAAGCCATGAGCAAGCTGGGGGTCGTGGTGGGCGTGGCCGTCGCGCTGGCGGGCGGCTGGCTGGTTTGGCAATGGGGTTTCTGCCGGTTCTACGTGGCGCCGGGCTTTATGGCGGTCGTCAACGCCAAAAGCGGCGAACCGTTGCCTTCGGGACAAATTCTGGCCAAACCGGGGCAACAGGGTATTCAGGAACAGGTGCTCGGCGAGGGCCGGCATTTCCTCAATCCCTGGCTGTACGAGCATCACATCGTGCCGATCATCACCATCCCCGCCGGCAAGATCGGCGTGGTCACGTCCAAGGTCGGCGCTGAATTGCCCCCCGGCGAATTTCTGGCGGAGCCGGGACAGAAAGGTATCTGGCGCGGGGTGCTGGGTCCCGGCAAACACCGCCTGAATCCCTACGGCTACCAGGTCGACATCGTGGACGCCGTCAGCATTCCGGTGGGTTATGTCGGCGTGGTGACCAGTTTGTCCGGGAAACAGACCACCCCCGACGCCTTCGCCGGTCCGGGCGAAAAGGGCGTGCGGCAGGACATCCTGCAACCGGGTCTGTACTACGTGAACCCCAAGGAACTGCAAGTCGATTTGCTGGAAATCGGCGTCAATCAGGTGTCCCTGCTCGGCAAGACCGGCGGCGAAGTGATTACCAAGACGCAAATGGCGTCGCAAAACGTCGCGATGGAGGGTTTGCAGAAGCGGGCGCTGGCCGAGCAAATGGAAAAACGGCTGGATTATCTGGCGCAGCAGCGGGTGCAGGAATCCTCGGCGGACAAGCCCAGGCTGGAGAGCAGCATGATGCGGAATGCTCCCCACGCCAAACAGGCCGCGCCGGTCGCTCAAGCCGCGCCGAAACCGATGTCGCCGCCAGATACCAGCAACGTGCTGAGTTTGAACCAGTTCGTCGAGTTTCCGTCCCGCGACGGCTTTGAAATCAGTCTGGACATGACGGTGGAGTTCGAATTCCTGCCGGAACACATCGCCTGGATTTATCAAAGCTACGGCGATCTGCCGGCGGTGGTGGACAAGATCATCATGCCGCAGATTCTGTCGGTGTCGCGGCTGAAGGGCTCCGCCTACCGGGCCAAGGATTTCATCGTCGGCGAGGGCCGGGAAAAATTTCAGAACGATCTGACCGAGGCGCTGGCCCGGACCATCGAGGAGAAGCGGATCATCGTGCATGATGCGCTGATTCGCCACGTCAACGTGCCCGAACAGATTCTCGACCCGATCCAACAGGCGAGCATCGCCGTCGAGCAGGATCTGACCAACAAGGAGAAGCAGAACACCGCCCGCAAACAGGCGGAACTCAATACGGAACAGGGGTTGGTCGAGCAACGCCGCCAGCAGGTGGCTCAGGAAACCGAGAAGCTCAAGGCGGAAATCCTGGCCGATCAGGAAAAACAGGTGGCCCAACTCCGGGCGGAAGCCGTGCGGCAGGCCGCCGAGATCGAACAACAGACCGCGCTGGTCCGCGCCGACAAGACGCGCAAACTGGGCTTGGCGCAAGCCAATACCCTGGCCTGGGTGGAGGGAGAAAAGGCGAAAGGTTTTGAACTGAAGGCGGCGGCGTTCGGCGATCCGGCGGCGTTTACCTTGTGGGAGTTCGCCAATAACCTGAATAAGGACGTGCGCGTCAATATCCTGCACGCCGGCGCCGGTACGCTGTGGACGGATTTGGAAAAGGCGACTCTGGGCGAATTGGGCGGAGCGGCGGTGTTGGAGAAGAAGCGATAGGAAGCCGCGGTTTTCGATATTCAGGCGCGAGCTTGCAAACAACCAAGAACCAGGAAAACTGGCGATGAACCTCGAACATCTATCCGCCGCTGACCAAGTCGATTTTCCGATTTTGAGCCTGTTAATCGTTCTACCGCTGGCCTGGGCGCTGGTGCTGCCGTTCCTGCGCAATGATCGCGCCGTGCGCTACGCGGCGCTCGCCGGGGCTGGCCTGGAACTGATCCTGGCGCTGGCGATGCTGGCGTCCCTGCGCCCGGAAGTCGCCGGAATGCAGCTCGTGGAGCGGGCTTCCTGGATTCCCAGCCTGAACATCCACTACCTGGTCGGGATCGACGGCATCGCCGCCCTGTTCCCGCCGCTGACCGCGCTGCTGTTCTGCGCCGTCATCCTGGCGTCCTGGACCTCCATCCAGTCCATGCCCCGGTTGTACTTCGCCCTGCTGCTGGCGCTGGAGAGCTTCACCATCGGCGTGTTCTGCGCCCTGGACCTGGTGCTGTTCTTCCTGTTCTGGGAGCTGACCCTGGTCCCGATCTATTTCCTGATCAGCCTGTGGGGCATCGGCCCGGAACGGCGCTTCGCCGCCGTCAAATACACCCTGTTCATGCTGGCCGGCGGAATTCCGCTGCTGTTCGCCATCGTGCTGCTGGGACTGGGTCACGCCAGCACCGTCGGAGTTCCGGCGCCGGGCGGACTGACGTTCGATTACAGGACCCTGCTCGAACAACCGCTCCCGGCCTCGGCACAGACGCCGATTTTTCTGCTGCTGTTTTTTGGCTTTGCCGTGAAAGCCCCGCTGTTCCCGTTCCATACCTGGCTGCCGACCGTGCTGCGCGAGGGACCGACCGGCCTGAGCGCGCTGCTGGTGGGCCTCAAGCTCGGCGCCTTCGGCATCCTGCGCTTTGCCTTGCCGCTGGCGCCCGACGCCGCCCATGACTACGTCTGGCTGATGGCGGTCCTGGGCGGGTTCGGCGTGCTCTATGGGGCGCTGGTGGCGCTGCAACAGTCCAACCTCCGAAAATTGCTGGCCTTTTCAAGCGTCAGCCACGTCGGTCTGGTCATCGTGGGCATCGCCGCCATGAACATCCAGAGTGCGCAGGGCGCGATCTTCCAACTGGTGAATTTCGGGGTGATCGCGGGCGGTCTTTTCCTCCTCGCCGGCTTCCTGCACCACCGGCTGGGCTCGACCGATCTGGCGAGTCTGGGCGGGTTGGCCCAACCGCTGCCACGGCTCACCGCCTTGTTTCTGCTCCTCGGAATGGCCGCCATCGGGCTGCCGGGGACCAGCGGATTCGTGGCCGAGTTGCTGATCCTGATCGGGGTCTGGCAAGCGTATCCCAGCCTGGCGCTCGTCGCCTTGGGCGGCGCGATTCTGGGAGCCGCCTACTTTCTTGGCTTCTTCCAGCGGGCGTTCCTGGGGCCGGTGACCGATCCGGCGGTGGCCGCGGCGATGGATCTGAAACCGCGCGAACTGCTGATCGCGAGCGTCATGGCGCTGTTGGTGCTGGCCGGCGGCCTGTTCCCCAACGGAGTGCAGGGGGTCACGGCCGGCGCGGCGAACGCCTGGGTGGCGCGAATGACCGCGGGTCGAGCCGCTCCGGCGACGCTGGCCAACGTCGAAGCTCAGCGCTCCGGCTCCCCTTCCCCCTGAACAATCAACATCCGGGTCTCATGGACGAGCGCCGCCGTTTGAATGGCGCCGGAATTCGCCGCTACGAAAAAGGCGCGAATCGAACCGGTGGCGGGAAGATCCCGTTGGAATTCCAACAACGCCTTGCAATAGTGCCGGTTGCAAAGATCCGCGCGCATCGCGCGAGGCAGGGCGCAACCATCAGCCCGGTGGTAGATACAGGACCCTGCAACCGTCCGGTCGCCCATGCGCTCCAAATAAGCGGCGAGCACCTCGGCAGGATGCTGGCCCGGGTTTGCCGCCTGATAACGCCGGAGGGTTTCAACGCTCAGGTAAGCATGATCACCGCCTCCCCCACAGCAGGATCCCTTGCAACACGCACACGCCCTACTCAGGACGGCCTGGACCTCGGATTCCCGAGCGGCGGGCGGCGGCGCGCTTTCCTCAGCCGTGGGCGCCGCCGCAGGCGATGCGTTCGCCTGACTGATGAGCGAATCCAAATGGTCGCGAAAAGCACGGCGGCGTTGTTCCGGCAGCTTCACGATCCCGGCCGTGGAAGCTGGAATTACCACCAGAGGAAACGTGTCCGGTTCCCGGAGACCAAACGCGCTCATCACCCGGTCGCGCAACCGCTCGGCCTGTTCGATCTCCTGCTGGATGAAAGCCGCGTCCCGCGCCTGATTTTGCTCGTAAACATGACGCGCTCGATCCGCGACCGCTGCCCGCTGACAGTCTGGGTTCGCGCAAACCTGGTTGGGCAACTCCCGCGCGGCGAGCGGACAACCGCAAACCACGCAAACCTCATGCTGTTTTTGCAGCAGGGCATAACGCCAGTTACATTCCCCGCGACCGCAAAGCTTGCTTTTCCGCATCTGGAAGAAAGACAAAGGGGCCTGACAAATCAGGCAGGTTTGGGTTGGTTCCGACATGGCAATCGGGTTGGTCGTCATGGTCTCTCACCCCTCATCATCATCATCCCCCAACGACGAGAACGCTTATGCTTGAACTGCTTCGCTACGATCATGGCATTTACGCCTTTGACTCCGGCTACATCCGGCCTCAGCTTACCGCCATTCACCTCATCGTTGAGAACGGCCGGGCCGCCATGGTCGACACCGCCAGCAACGCCTGCCTGCCACGCGCGCTGGAAGCATTGCAGACTCTGGGTCTATCGCCGACCAGCGTCGATTATGTGTTTCTGACCCATGTCCATCTGGACCACGCCGGCGGCGCCGGCGCGATGATGCAGACCTTTCCCGAGGCGCGCTTGGTCGTGCATCCGCGCGGGGCGCCGCACATGGCCGATCCCACCAAGCTGTTCGCCGCGGTCCAGGCGGTCTACGGCGCGGCGGAAGCCCATCGGCTATACGGCAACCTGCTGCCCGTCCCCGCCGACCGGATTCTGGCCGCCGGTGATGGTTACAGTTTCCAACTGGCCGGCCGGACCCTGACCTGCCTGGAAACGCCTGGTCACGCCCGCCACCACTTGTGCCTGCTCGACACTCGCGGTGGCTGTCTGTTCACCGGCGACATCTTCGGGCTGTCCTTCCGTGAACTGGATGTGGACGGGCGGCCGTCGGTTATTCCCACCACCACGCCCACCCAGTTCGATCCGGCGGCCATGCACGCGTCGGTGGACCGCATCCTGGCCTGCCGACCTGATGCGCTGTACCTCACCCACTTCTCTCGCGTCACCGACATCCACCGCCTGGGCGACGACCTGCACCGGCTGATCGAGGCACACATCGCGGTAGCCGAACGGGAACGCGCCGCCGGCCCGGAGCGCGGCGCGCGGATTTTGGACGGATTGTGGGCGTTAATGGACGCCGAGGCCTCGCGGCAGGGCTGGCGACTGGACGCCAAACAGCGGCGCGAGGTGCTGGGGATGGATATCGAACTCAACGCGCAGGGGCTGGACTACTGGCTGGATCAGCGTCCGCCGCCAGCCTGAAGGCGTTGGCGGGACTCACCGGCCAGCGGCTTTCAAATCGCCCTTTGCAGCCACTTGATGACCTCAGCCGGCGCCGAGCGGCCCTGGGCAAACGCGACGAGGTCCTTTTGCCCAGGTTCGAGGAGCGTCTCCACGGCGAAGGTCTGGAAGGCGGAACGCAGCAGGGGCGTCGTGAGGCCGACCTCGCGAAATTTTTGTGCCCAAATCGAATGGCGGGCGGCAAATTCGTCGTCGAAGCGCGCCCGCTCCTCCGCCGACATGCGACCGAGCCGCTCCTCCACAAGCTGGCTCTGATACGCCCAGAACGCGGTTTTGATCACGGACCCGAGGCGTTCGGTCTCGGACGGTGCTTTCCTGGCGGGCTGGACCTCCGGGCGCGGCGCATCGGTGCGTTCCGGCTCCTGGGGATCCTGATCCTCCCCCCGGCCGTAGCCCTCGCGGAAGCACCGCGCCATGTAGGCGCCGAGATCGCGAACCTGATCCTTCGATCCCTTTCTGCGCATCGCCTGACGCAAGGCGTAATCGCGAATCATCCGCGCCCCGTCCAGGCCGTGGGTCCGGATCGCCTGCAAGGCGTCGGTCTCGGTGACCTGATAGAGCTTCACACTGTCCAGAAACGCCTGTTCGTCCGCGTTTGGAGCCGGTGGCGCGCTCAGGGCTGGCGCGTCGGTGGGAACCTGGTAGTAGCTCTGAAGCTCGCGCAGATGCTCCTCCAGCAGGGGCGGACGCCAGTCCTGCTTGTCGATCGTGAACACCACACCAGCCACTTTTCTCCCCTCCCGGTAGGTGTCGTAAGCGACCTGACAATCGGTGTTCTGGTTGATGGCCGCCAGATTCGGGCGCAGCACTTCCTTCTTGAACGCGATGAACTGATCGTAGTAGGGTCCCGCGATGCCCAGCGATTCCTTCAGTTCCCGCAGGGAAAGCCGGGCGACCCGTTCGCCGCGCGAGTAGCAGTCGGACAGAATTTCATAGAGCGGAAAAGCGTACTTGGGCTTGGCCAGAATCGCCATCATGATGAGCTTGATCCGGGCAAACAACCGGGGATCCTTGATGGCTGGCTCCAGATCGGGATGGAGCTTGAACCCGATGAACGGGCCGGTTTCGGTCGGTTCGAGCAGGCTGACGATCAGCTTGCACTTCAGGCTTTTGAAGGTCTTGTCCTTGCCCAGCAGGTTCCAGCGGATAGTGTTGTCGAAGATTTTTTCGAACGCTTCATAGATGCGCGGATAGTTGTGGCTATCCTCCCAGCCGAGGAAGCGGCGCACAAAGCCTTTGCGGATGTGATAGAAGCCGCTCTCGTCCTTGTCGGCGACCTGGCAGTGGAAGATGATCAGCGTCATCACCTTCTGCTCGGTGAGCGACATATCCCGTTCGAAATGAACCAGCGCGGTGGGCTTTCTGACGTCATTGCCCAGCAGATCGGTGATGTCGGGACTCATGGTGTTCCTCGGGGCTGCGTATCCTCCAGGAAAGTTATAGGCCATGAAATGGGGGATTGCAAATTCATTTATCCCCCACTCTACTCCCCGCGTTTCCCCCACTTTCGCTGGATGGGTGCGCCGCCGCACTTCCATTTCCCGCCCATACCTGATCAAACCCGCCTCGATGGCCATCCTCGGAGCCTTTTTCGCCGCCGGTCCGCGTTTCTTCGCTCGGACTCCCCTCACTTCCCCCACTTTAGGGCCAACCCTCCTTCTCACATCCCTCGCTTTAGGGCCAAAAACTCCCCTCACTTCCCCCACTTTAGGGCCAAAAACTCCCCTCACTTCCCCCACTTTAGGGCCAAAAACTCCCCTCACTTCCCCC
>JBATNZ010000231.1:0-2127 GCA_049290615.1 Candidatus Contendibacter sp. | reverse complement strand
GGCCGGCGACGCGGCAATGGACGTTGGACGCCGCCAGCCGGGCGCCCCTGCTCGGTGGCTGGCTGCGCCAGGCGGAAATCGGGCGCTGGGCGGCGCTGTTGGGAACGCTGCTGAACAATCGGGTCGAACTGATGCGGGCGCTGGAGTTGAGCGGGCGCGGAGTGCGCTTGAGCCTATTCCGCGACGGCCTGCATCAGGTCGGCGTGGCGGTACGCCGGGGAATCAGCCTGTCGCAGGCGCTGGCCGAACACGCCGGGTTCGACGCCACCAGTTGCAATCTGGTGCGCGTCGGCGAACGCAGCGGCGAATTGCCGCGAATGCTGCAATCGCTGGCTACCCTGTACGCCGAAAATGGCCGGCAGCGCATGAAACGGTTCCTGTTGCTGCTGGAACCGGCGGCGATTCTGTTGATCGGAGGGGTGATCGGCTTGATCATGACCGGAATCATCCTGGCGATCGTGACGGTCAACGACATCAAGATTTAAACGACGGACCCAGTGGAGTGGACACATTCATGCAGCGAAGAACATATCGATCACCCGGTTTTACCCTGCTGGAAATGCTGGTGGTGCTGGTCATCATCGGCCTGCTGGCCGGACTGGTCGGGCCGCGCCTGTTTGGCAAGGTGGACGAATCCAAGGTCAAGACCGCGCAGACCCAGGTCAAGATGCTGCGCGGCGCGCTGGAAGCGATGCGGCTGGACATCGGCCGTTTTCCGACCCCACAGGAAGGGCTGGCGATTCTGTACACGCGGCCCGCCGACGACAAATTGAAAAGCCGCTGGAAAGGTCCCTATCTGGACGAAGCGGCGCCACTCGATCCTTGGGGCAACCCCTACCAGTACAGCTACCCCGGCGCCGAGGGTCAGCCCTTCGCCCTGTACTCGCTGGGCGGCGATGGTCAGCCGGGCGGCGAGAGCTACGATGCCGATGTTGGCTACCTGCCGCCGCGCTGAGCCGGTTCGGGGCTATACCCTGCTGGAGTTGCTGATCGTGCTGGCATTGCTCGGCCTGCTGACGGCGCTGGCGATTCCCCGCTTCGCTGCGCTCTACCAGGGCATGAGCGCCGCCTACCAGCGTGACGAGGCGTTGCGTCAGATCGCCGGACTGGGCTACCGGGCGTTTGCTCAAGGCCGCGAATGGGTGCTGACCGAACTGCCGGCGACGGACGCGGCGCTGCCGTCGTGGCCGGAGGGCTGGTCGCTACGGGCCGAGCCGCCGGTGCATTATTACCGCAACGGCGCCTGCTCGGGTGGAAGGATTGAGTTGACCCACCCGGGCGGGGTGGAGCGGTTCGCGCTGGCTCCTCCCCTGTGCCAGCCGCAAGCGAGCGACGGGTGAACAGACGCAGCGCCGGCTTTTCCCTGCTGGAAGCCATCGTGGCGCTGGCGCTGGTGGCGAGCGTGGGCACAACCCTGCTGAGCTGGCTGAACGGCAGCCTGATCGGCCTGAACCGGGCGCGGGCGGTCAGCGAGTTGCAGGTGGCGCGGCGCAATGCCCTGGCGTATCTGGAGCTGATCAATCCCATGACGACCCCCGAGGGCGAAGCCAAACTGGGCGACTGGACGCTGCGCTGGCGGGTGAGCGAGATCGAGCCGGCGCGCGATGGATTGGACTATCCAGGCCTCAGCCTGTATCAGGTAGGGTTGTACGATATCGAGGTCCGGCTGGAACGCGGCGCGGACGAAGCCGAGATTTTCGTGCTGCGTCAGGTGGGCTACCGGCAGGTACGGGAACCGGACCTTGATTTCTAGCCGACATCGCCATTTCGGCGGTTTTACCCTGCTGGAAATGCTGGTTACCCTGACGATCGTCAGCCTGTTGACCGTGCTGCTGATGCAGGGCCTGCTGTACGCCCTGCAATTGCGCGCCCGGATGCTGGAGCAACAGCAGCGGCGGCAGGCGGCGGTGTTGCAGGAGCACTGGTTCCGCGCCAGCAGCGCCGCGCTGGCGCCCGGCAAGGCGAACGGACCCGATGTCTTCAGCGGAGATCGCACCGGGTTCAGGGGGCTGAGCCTGGCGCCCCTGCTCGGCGACCGCGGCGCGCCGGCGCGGATCGAGTGGCGACTGGAACCCGAGGCGGCGGGCGTGGCGTTGCGCTATCGGCAGAGCGGTGACGAACAAACCC
>JBATNZ010000230.1:0-3098 GCA_049290615.1 Candidatus Contendibacter sp. | reverse complement strand
TATAGCGCTCCTATTTGATTTGTGGAATCGCCGCTTCGAACCACCCCGGCGCTACGCGCCACCCCTCCTTATCCAAGGAGGGGAAATTCCACAACCTGTGTAGGAGCGCTATATAATTGGCATCCGGGAACAGATACTGGGTAAGGAGTTGCGGATGGTCGGCGACGGCGATTTGCGCGGCGACTTGGAACGGCTGGCAGAGGGCGCGTGGCAGGCGTTCGAAGCGCGGTACACCGAGGACGCCAATTACCGGATGCTCATGGCGATTTACCAGCAAGCGATCACGGTCAGCCACGAGAGAAAAGGCGAGCGATGAATCCGGCGCGATGGATTGAACAACGAATTTAGCGGGCATTCCCCAATACATCCGCCGCCCACTGATTCAGGCTCTTGCCGTGCGCCTCGGCCATCATCGCCGCATGGGCATGAACCTCGGGCGGCACCCGCAACATCAGCTTGCCGGAATAGGGTTTCTCGGGCGACTTTCCGACTTTTTCGCACGCCTCCAGGTAATCGTCCACCGCCTCCTCGAAGGCCAACCGCAAATCGGCCACGTTGTCGGCGTGAAACCCCACGATGTCTTTGATCCCGAGCAACCGGCCCACCAAGGTGTTGTCGCGGTCGTCAAACTCGATGCGGGCCGTATAGCCCCGATAGGTCAACGTGTTCATGGAGTGACTCCGATGGCAGTGAGAAAGTCCCGCGCCTGCTCGACTTGGTACGGCTTGGCTTCTTTGGCCGGGTGGGGGCGGTGAAAAGCCACGATCCTGCCGTT
The DNA here is from genome assembly GCA_049290615.1 of Candidatus Contendibacter sp. Lineage (GTDB taxonomy): Bacteria > Pseudomonadota > Gammaproteobacteria > Competibacterales > Competibacteraceae > Contendibacter. Next base: position 2,323 of record JBATNZ010000230.1, on the reverse strand, counting down.
CAACTCGAAACGCACCCTCGATCCGCGCCCTTCGATCACCCGACAACCCAACGAGATCAACAGCGCCTCGATCCGCGCCCACTCGAGCGTGGCCGTGGTCGGCTTGGCGAAAACGGCTTGCAACGTTTTGGCGTGCTTGGCTTTCATTGAAAGTATGCAATCATTAACCGATTGCAGAAGCAAGCCCTTTTTGCAGATGGGCTTGGCGCTTGACCTACAAGCCTTCCCATCAACCAAAAGAGGAAAAGCGCACATGAGTCCGTCGGTTGAAAATATTGCCGGTTACGCGGTGGGTACACAAAGCGTATCGGCCTGCGTCGCCGACATGGTGGCGTGGGTCCAGCAAGCGTCGCCCGACGCGCCCTGCCGCTGGCTGGCCTGCCTGAATCCGCATTCCTACGCGGTTGCCCTCGATGACCCCCCGTTCGCCTAGGCGCTCCATGCGGCGGACTGGCTGATCCCCGATGGTTCCGGCATCGTCCTCGCCTCGAAACTACTGAGGGGCCAGATTCGCGAGCGGGTCACCGGCAGCGACATTTTTCGCGACGTGCAAATGGAACTGAACCGCTTGGGCGGCTATCGGGTGTTCTTCCTGGGCTCGACCGAAGACACGCTGGCGGCGATTCGCCAACGCCTGGCGCGGGATTATCCGAACCTCCAGGTCGCCGGTGCCTACTCGCCGCCGTTCAAAGCCGAGTTTTCCGCTGATGACAACCAGGCGATGATCACCGCGATTAATGCCGCCGCGCCCGATGTGCTATGGGTCGGCATGACCACCCCCAAACAGGAAAAGTGGCTGCACCAGCACCACGCCGCACTGAACGTCAAATTCGCGGCGGCAGTCGGCGCGGTGTTCGACTTCTACACCGGCCGGGTCAAGCGCTCGCCTCCGCTGTTCCAGCGCCTGGGGCTGGAATGGCTGCCGCGCCTGCTCCAACAACCGCGCCGGTTGTGGCGCCGGATGGGGGTTTCCGCGCCGATTTTCCTCTGGCATGTGCTGCGGCAACGGGTTAAAAGAAAAGGTTAAAGGCGAAAGATGACTGACCACGATCCCGGCTACAAACGCTTGTTCTCCCATCCCGAGATGATTCGGGATCTGCTGATCGGTTTTGTTCGCGAACCGTGGGTTGCCGATCTCGACTTTTCCACCCTGGAAAAATACCCCGGCGAATTCACCGACGACCGCCTGCGGCAACGGCGCAACGACGTCATCTGGCGGGTGCGCTGGGGACCGGACTGGCTGTATCTCTACGTCCTGCTTGAATTCCAGTCCGGGGTCCATCCCTTCATGGCCGCCCGGTTGTCCACCTACCTCGATTTGCGCTACCAGGACCTGATCCGAAGTCGCCAATTGGGGGGACGCCGTGGCCGGCGCCTCCTGCCGTCAGTGTTGCCGATCGTTCTATACAATGGCCGTCGACTCTGGACCGCGCCTACCTGTTGAGCGAGCGTGTACTGGACTGAACAATGGAAACAGCAAGGCTTGCAGGAGGGCTTGCAGGAGGGCTTGCTACAGGGGGAACGGCGACTGTTGCTGCGGCTGATCCACCGCCGTTTCGGTGAAGCGATGGCGGTTCAAAGCACCCCGGCGCTGGAGCGGATTGCGCAACCCGCCCTGTTCGAAGACTTGAGCGAGGAACTGCTCGACTGCACCGATGAGACCGCTTGGCAGGCACGATTACAGGCAGTGGCGAAAGAATCGGGTTAGCCATCCGGCTGGCGTTGTGGAATTTCTCTTCCTTGGACAAGGAGGGGTAGCGACGAAGTCGACGGGGTGGTTCGAAGCGGCGATTCCACCACTCCGACCGGATTCCTCGATCAGGCGCACGGCCCCGCCTTGCGCCGCGCCGCCGTCGAGGGCCAGCGGCCGGGTAAAATGCTCGCATCCGGTGTTCCAGCGCCTGGGGCTGGAATGGCTGCCGCGCCTGCTCCAGCAACCCCGCCGGTTGTGGCGCCGGATGGGCGGTTTCGCGCCGATTTTCCTCTGGCATGTGCTACGCGCCAGAGCTACCTGCGGGAGGAGCGGTTGCTAACGACCGCATCGTGTTTGCCATCCTTCCGAGCATAGTTACTGGGGTTTACCGGGAAACGACCAGATCGGCGAGGCGTGTTCTCGCATAGTCGATCTGGAACCTGAACCCGTTGAGCGGGTTATTGGGGAAGGAGATCTGACTGATGAGCTGGAGCAACCGATACTGAAAAGGCTTATCCGAGCAATCCGTCAATACTCGCGATTGGAGAATTGTTTGGTTGATCCGGTTCGCCAGCCGGGAAGGCGCCAGTTCCGTTAACAGCGTCGGAGCAATCGGGGTCTCCATCACAA
>JBATNZ010000229.1:0-26642 GCA_049290615.1 Candidatus Contendibacter sp. | reverse complement strand
GCGGGAGCCAGGGCAGCGGGAGCCGGAGCCGGCGCGACGGCCACCGGCGCGGGAGCCACCCCTTGGGCGACCGCGCCTTCCTCCAGGGTGGCGATGACGTCGCCGGTGGTCACGATCTCGCCTTCCTGCCGCAGGATCGGGCCAAGCACGCCATCGGCGGGGGCGGGAATGTCCAACACCACCTTGTCGGTTTCCAGATCCACGAGGTTCTCGCCTCGCTTGACCGGATCACCCGGCTTTTTCTTCCAGTTGACCAGAGTGCCGTCGGAGACGGATTCGGGCAGGGTGGGAACTTTCACTTCTACGGTCATGTTATTCGTTTCCCTTGGGGTTCCGGGTGATTTCAGTCTGAGCCACGGCGATTACTGGCCCAGGGCCTCGTTGACGAGTTTCTGTTGCTGTTCGACGTGGACGCTGTAATACCCCACGGCCGGCGACGCCGACGAGTCGCGGCCCGCGTAACGAATGCTCTGGCGCGGCTTCAAGCCCCGCTCCAGGTGGTGCAGGCTCTGATACCAGGCGCCCTGATTCTTGGGTTCTTCCTGACACCAGACGATGTCGGCGAGCTTGGGATACTGGTTCAGAATCTGGTTGTAGCGCGCCTGCGGGAATGGATAGAGCTGCTCGATGCGGATGATGGCGACATGCTCCAGCTTGCGCTCGCGGCGGGCTTCCAGCAGGTCGTAGAAGACCTTGCCGCTGCAGGCCACCACCTGGGTGATCACCGCCGGATCGTGCGGGTCGATCTCGGGGATGATCTCCTGGAAACGGCCTTCGGTCAGGTCTTCCAGGCTGTTGACCGCCAGCCGGTGTCGCAGCAGGCTCTTTGGGCTCATCGCGATCAGTGGCTTGCGGAAGCCGCGCTTCATCTGTCGGCGCAGCATGTGGAAGCACTGGGCCGGAGTCGAGGGTACGATGACCTGCATGTTGTTCTCGGCGCACAGTTGCAGGTAGCGCTCCAGCCGGGCCGAGGAGTGCTCGGGACCTTGGCCCTCGAAGCCGTGCGGCAGCAGCATCACCAGCCCGCACAGCCGGCCCCACTTGGTCTGGCCGGAGGCGATGAACTGGTCGATCACCACCTGCGCGCCGTTGGCGAAGTCGCCGAATTGTCCTTCCCAGATCACTAGGCCCATGGGCTCGGCGGTGGTAAAGCCATACTCGAAGCCCAGCACCGCCTCTTCCGACAGGATGGAATCGATGACCATGAAGGTCGGCTGGCCGGGGTAGAGGTTGGCCAGCGGCGTGTAGCTGCTGCCGTCCTTCTGGTTGTGCAACACGGAGTGGCGATGGAAAAAGGTGCCGCGGCCGCAGTCCTGGCCGGAAATACGCACCTGGTAACCTTCCTTGAGCAGGGTGGCGTAGGCCAGATTCTCGGCGAAGCCCCAGTCCAGCGGGAGCGCGCCGGCCGCCATTTTGCGGCGGTCGTCCATGATCTTGGCCACGCGCGGGTGCATCTCCAGACCTTCCGGCACTTTGAGCAACCGTTCGGACAGATCGCGGAGGGTCTCCAGCGGCACGGTGGTGTGAACCGGGGCGTTCCAGTCCTCGCGCTTGAACGGGGACCAGTCGATCGAATACGGTCCCTTGGCGTGCGGCAGCGTCGGCCGGGACACTTGGCGTCCGGCATCGAGATTGGCGCGGTATTGCGCCTGCATGTCCTGGAAATCCTGCTCGGTGATCACGCCCTCGGCGACCAGTTTTTCGGCGTACAGGGTGGCGGTGGTCTTCCGCGCCCGGATCTTCTTGTACATCATCGGCTGGGTGGCGGCCGGCTCGTCGGCCTCGTTGTGGCCCAGCCGGCGGTAGCAGATCATGTCGATGACCACGTCCTTGTTGAAGGTCATCCGGTATTCGGTCGCCAGCCGGGTGATGAACAGCACCGCCTCGGGATCGTCGCCGTTCACGTGAAAGATCGGCGCCTGCACCATCTTGGCCACGTCGGTGCAGTACAGCGCCGAGCGAGTGTCCAGCGGGTTGCTGGTGGTAAAGCCGATCTGATTGTTGACGACGATATGCATGGTGCCGCCGGTGCGGTAGCCGCGCACCTGCGAGAACTGCAGGGTTTCCATGTTTACGCCCTGGCCGGCGAAGGCGGCGTCGCCATGAATCAGCAGCGGCATCACGGTGTTGAAGGGCGGGAACTCGGCGCCTGGCGGGCGGCGGCGCTCCATGCGGGCGCGCACCGAACCCTCGACCACCGGATTGGCGATCTCCAGGTGCGACGGGTTGAAGGCCAGCGCCAAGTGTAACGGGCCACCGGGGGTTTCGACGTCGGAGGAGAACCCCATGTGGTATTTCACGTCGCCGGCGGTGCTCTCGGCCACCCGGCGCTTGCCCTCGAACTCCTCGAACAGTTCGCTGGGCGCCTTGCCGATGATGTTGACCAGCACGTTGAGGCGGCCGCGGTGGGCCATGCCGATGACGATTTCCTGCACACCCTGGGCGCCGGCCAACTGGATCATCTCGTCCATCATGGGGATCAGGCTGTCGCCGCCTTCCAGCGAGAAGCGCTTCTGGCCGACGTAGCGGGTATGCAGGTAGCGCTCCAAACCCTCGGCGGCCACCAGCAAGCGCAACAGTTCCCGGCGCTGGGTGGTGCTCAAATCGAGCCGGGCGCGCTGCCCTTCGAGCCGCTTCTGAATCCAGCGCTTCTCCGCGGTCTCGTTGATGTGCATGTACTCGGAACCGATGGTGCCGACATACACGTCGCGGATCAGATCGAGGATTTCGCGCAGCGACCACTGCGAGGGCGCCACCAGCGAGCCGGTGTTGAACAGCGCGCCCATGTCGGCTTCGCTCAGGCCGTGATAGCCCAGATCCAGCTCGGGGACCGGCGGCCGGTCGCGCAACTGGAGCGGATCGAGGTTGGCGGCCTTGTGGCCCCGGGTGCGGTAGGCGTTGATGATGCGCAGCACCGCCGCCTGCTTCTCGGCGGCCTCGGGACTGAGCACCTGCGTCTGTCCGCCACCGGTCCGCGGGCGTAGCGCCAGTTGGGCGAAGGAGTCGCGGATCGGGCCGTGCGCGACATCGCGGGCGCCCTGGGTCTGAGCCTGCAGATTGCGGAAATACAGCCGCCAGTTGTCGCTGACCGACTCCGGATCGCTCAGGAAACTTTCATACAGTTCCTCGATGAACGCCGCATTACCGCCGAACAGGGGCGAACTTTGGCGAAATTGCTCGATGAGTGTGCTCATTGACGATTAACGACTCCCCGGTGGTGGTGGATGCCCATGAACAATGGCCATGGGCGTGTTTTTTCTTGGAGCGTGGCGTGGTGGATGCGCGGGCGGCCACACCGGTTGTTCCAGTTATTGGGTTCCGGCCGGAACCACTCATCGCGCCGCCCCGCCCGGAACATTCGCGCCGCCAGGGACGAACGCCGAGCCGGGCTGGCTGAGAATCGTGATTCTTGCCCAGGACGTGGGGGTTGGTGGTTTGGGTAAGCTTAAAGATTATAACGATGGTATGTGTGCGGATAAACCCGCGTTTATTTGAATTCGCGGGGGGCGAGTCGGAACGACAGTGGCGTTGCCACGAAATGGCCGCTCAAGCTTCAGCCTGATATTTTTGCCACGGGAAAATCGCTGCTGTACATTTTCACCGATGGCATCGCAATTTGCGGATGTCAGCGCTGCGGCGGACGCCCCGAACGGCTATTTCCGCCGCGTTGACTTGGCTGCAATTGAAGAGGGAATCGCGATGGTCGCTAACCATTCGCCCGCGCAGGCAGCGCCTGCCTACCAGCCCACCGCTGGCGAGGATTACATGAGCGATGCGCAATTGGCTCACTTCCGCCAGGTGTTGCTGGAGTGGAAACAGAGTCTGCTCAACGAAGTGGATCGCACGGTCAATCACATGCAGGACGAATCCACCACGTTCCCCGACCCCAACGACCGCGCCACCCAGGAAGAAGAATTCAGCCTGGAGCTGCGGACCCGCGACCGGGAGCGCAAGCTCCTGAAAAAGATCAGCGAGTCCATAGCCCAGATCGAGAGCGGCGACTACGGTTATTGCGAAGCCTGCGGCGTGGAGATCGGGCTGCCGCGCATGCTGGCTCGTCCGACCGCCACGCTGTGCATCGACTGCAAGATGCTGGAAGAAATTCGCGAAAAGCAGGGCGGTTAACCGCTGGATCGAACATCGCGCCGCCTCACCCACGCCATGGCGGTGGCCTGCTCCACACCGGATCGCGCGCTGGAACGGCGCGTGGCGCGCGGTCGTTTCGCGCCATCTCCCACCGGACCGCTGCATTTTGGCTCGCTAATCGCCGCGTTGGGCAGTTTTCTGGAGGCGCGGCGGAACAAAGGCGAATGGTTGCTGCGCATTGAGGATGTGGATACGCCGCGAACCGCGCCGGGGGCGGCGGCGGCTATTTTGCGCGCTTTGGAACGGTACGGGCTGCATTGGGACGGGCCGGTGGTCTACCAAAGCCAGCGGACCGCGTATTACCAGGCGGCACTGGAGCGCTTGTCGAGCGCGGGACTGGTCTATTCCTGCGCGTGCAGCCGGCGCGACCTGGCGTCCTGCCCGCGTGGCCGCGACGGCGGTCCGATCCATCCGGGGACTTGTCGTGACGGCGCGCGTTCGACCGGACGGCCTTGCGCCCTCCGCCTGTGCGTCAACGATGCGCCGATTTTTTTTCGGGACGCCATCCAGGGCGAATGCCGCCAGCGGCTGGACCGCGAGGTCGGCGATTTCGTGATCCGCCGCGCCGATGGCCGGTTCGCCTATCAACTGGCGGTGGTGGTGGACGACGCCGCGCAGGACGTCACCCAAGTGGTGCGCGGCGCTGACCTGCTCGATTCCACGCCCCGGCAGATATATCTGCAACGGTTGCTGGGGTTGTCCACGCCCGACTACGCGCATCTGCCGGTGGCGGTGGATGCCCGCGGCGACAAGCTGAGCAAGCAGACCGGCGCTCCGGCGCTGGACGAGCGCAATCCCGGTCCCGCGCTGTGGGCCGCGCTGCGCTTCCTGGGGCAGCAACCGCCACCGGCACTGGCGCGGGAACCGCCGGCGGCCATCCTGGACTGGGCGTTGTTGCACTGGCGACTGGAACGGGCGCCCACGCTCCGGACCCGCCACGGCGATCTTTTTCGCCCGCCCACGAATCCCGACTGGGTAGACAACGCCAAGGCCATAGACTAGAAGTAATAAACTACTGAGCGGGCGCGAATGGAGATTCCATCGATGCCCGCGCCGAACAGGTCACGCTTACCACCGCCACCAAAGGAGACATACGATAATGTCCGAAGGCAAGATCTACCCTGTACCCGCCGCCGTCGCCGCCCACGCCTGGATCAATAACGACCAATACCTGGCCATGTACCAGCGCTCGGTCGATGACCCGGAGGGCTTCTGGGCGGAGCAGGCCAAGCAGTTCGTCACCTGGTTCAAGCCATGGGACAAGGTGCTGGACTGGGATTTCACCAAGGGCCACATCCGCTGGTTCGAGGGCGCCACGCTCAACGTCAGCTACAACTGCCTGGACCGCCATCTGGCGACCCGCGGCGATCAGGTCGCCATCATTTGGGAAGGCGACAACCCCAAGGAAGACAAGAAAATCACCTACAAGGAGCTACACGAGGACGTCTGCAAGTTCGCCAACGTCCTGAAGAGCCTGGGCGCCAAGAAAGGGGATCGGATCTGCATCTACATGCCGATGATCCCCGAAACCGCGGTCGCCATGCTGGCCTGCACCCGGATCGGCGCGATCCACTCCATCGTGTTTGGCGGCTTCTCGCCGGAATCGCTGAAGGACCGCATCCTCGACGCGACCTGCAACCTGGTCATCACCTCCGACGAAGGTTTGCGCGGCGGTCGCAATGTGCCGATGAAGGCCAACATTGATAAAGCCCTGCTGAGTACTCCCAGCGTACAGAAAACGGTGGTGGTCAAGCGCACCGGCGGCACCGTCGCCTGGCTCGAAGGCCGCGACGTGTGGTATCACGAACTGATGGCCACGGCTTCCGCCGACTGCCCGCCGGAGCACATGGACGCCGAGGATCCGCTGTTCATCCTCTACACCTCCGGCTCCACCGGCAAGCCCAAGGGGGTGTTGCACACCACCGGCGGCTATCTGCTGCACACCGCGATCACCCACAAGTACATCTTCGATTATCACGACGGCGATATTTACTGGTGTACCGCCGACGTGGGTTGGGTGACCGGCCACTCCTATATTGTCTACGGCCCGCTGGCCAACGGCGCCACCTCCCTGATGTTCGAAGGCATCCCGACCTATCCGAACGTCAGCCGGTTCTGGGAAGTGGTGGACAAGCATCAGGTCAACATCTTCTACACCGCGCCAACCGCCATTCGCTCACTGATGCGCGAGGGCGAAGCGCCGGTCAAGCGCACGAGCCGGAAATCGTTGCGTCTGTTGGGATCGGTGGGTGAACCGATCAATCCCGAAGCTTGGGAGTGGTACTACCACAACGTCGGCGATGGCCGCTGCCCGATTGTGGACACCTGGTGGCAGACCGAAACCGGCGGCATTCTGATCACTCCGCTACCCGGCGCCACCGCGCTGAAACCCGGTTCCGCTACCCTCCCATTCTTCGGCGTATGTCCGGCGATGGTGGATGCCGAGGGTCAATTCCTGGAAGGTCCCACCGACGGCAACCTGGTCATCACCCGGCCGTGGCCCGGCATGATGCGCACCGTGTACGGCGACCACCAGCGTTTCATCGACACCTATTTCTCGATGTACAAGGGTCTGTATTTCACCGGTGACGGCGCCCGTCGCGACGAGGACGGCTATTACTGGATCACCGGCCGGGTGGACGACGTGATCAACGTTTCCGGTCACCGCATGGGCACCGCCGAGGTCGAATCGGCGCTGGTGTTGCACCCGGCGGTCGCCGAGGCGGCGGTGGTCGGCTATCCGCACGACATCAAGGGTCAAGGCATCTACGCTTACGTCACCCTGAAAACCGGGGTCGAACCGACCGAGGCGCTGCGCAAGGAGCTGATTGCTCACGTCCGCAAGGAAATCGGTCCGATCGCCTCGCCGGATGTGTTGCAGTGGGCGCCCAGCCTGCCCAAGACCCGCTCCGGCAAGATCATGCGCCGCATCCTGCGCAAGATCGCCGCCAACGAAGTGGACGCGCTGGGCGACACCTCGACCCTGGCCGATCCGAACGTGGTCACCGATCTGGTCGACAACCGCGCGGTCAAGTAACGGTTCGTCAGGACAATAACAACAACTGGATGTAAGCCTGGACCCGGCCCCTCCCCGAGGCGGCCGGGTTTTTTTATGGCCCAGCGGGTCCGCGCACGCCGGTCTCGTCGATCCAGGCGCTTACCAGTCGCGCTGGGGTAATATCGAAGTACACGTTGCGCACACTGACGCCGGGCCACGCGGGCGCTCCGAGTTCGGCGGGCGCCATTTCCTCCAGTTCCAGAGGCGGTTCCCCCGCCCCGCGCCGTTTAAAACTCTCGCAGCAGACGTAGAATGGTACGCCCCGGTCACGCGCCACCAGGGCCAGCGGGTAGGTTCCCGCCTTGTTGATGACCGCGCCATCGGCCAGCACGCTATCGGCCCCGATCAGTACGGCGTCGGCTTGCGCGATAAACAAACCCATCTGGGCGTCGGTGATATAAATGGTGGGCACGTTCCAGGCCGAGAGCTGCTCCGCCAGATGGCGGCCTTCGGTCAGCGGCCGCGACTCGGTGACGATCATCCGCAAACCGGCGCTCTTGAGCTGCCGGCAAACCTCCACCGCCGTCGAACTGAAGCTGTGGGTCATCACCGTCCGTCCCGGGCCGAGCAGGCGGGCGGCATGGGTAGCGCAATCGGTGACCGCCCGGCGCGAAGCGGCGATCAGCGCTTCCGCCTGCTCGGCGGCCAAGCGGCGGGCAACGGGCAGATTCGGGTCGGTCGGGATCGGCAAGCCTTCTCGCCAGCGCCGCAGCAAATTCTGGATTGGCGCCATACTGGGCCGGGCCGCGCTCAGTTCGGCAACCAGAATCAGCAGGCGCTCCCGCAGTTCCACCGCATCCACCACCGCCAGTGTCCGCGCCGCCTCCGCCAGCAGTTCCAGACCGCGGCGGGCCAGCTCGCTGGCTCCGCAGGTGCGATCATCGCGAATTTCCGCAACCCAAGGGTTGAATTGTGCGAGAGTCATTGTCCAAAATTCATCAAGGACGATCAGAATTAAGCCGGCATTCCAACCGGTACCCCGCCCACCCCACGTTTTAGTAGGAGACCGGCCATGAGCGATGTTGATCCCATTATCGGCAATTGGTATCGCAACCAGGAAACCGGCAACGATTTCGAGGTCGTCGCGCTGGATGAGGATGCCCAGACCATCGAAATCCAGTACTTCGACGGCGAACTGGAGGAACTGGATCTGGATGCCTGGTACGAGTTGGCGATTGAGTCCATCGAGGCTCCGGAAGACTGGTCCGGCCCCTTCGATGAAATGGAGGCGGACGATTTGGGCTACGACGAGGACGAGAGCGGGAAAGAGGACAAGACCGAGACCGAGCCCGAGGACGAACTCAGCGACGAAGATGACCTGCTCGCCGACCGCGACGAAGATTGAACGCCGGTTACGCGCGGGCCGGTGTCCAGGCAATCCTCCGCGCCACCCGGACCCTTAACCGGGCGGTTTGGTATAGTTTGGTATATTAAGGCAAACCGACCTCCCGTCGTCTGGGCCGACGCCGGCAACCCACCGCATTCAGATCCGGAGCCACCGTCATGAATCGACTGATTATCTTCGATACTACCCTGCGCGATGGCGAACAGAGCCCCGGCGCGTCGATGACCAAGGACGAGAAGGTCCGTATCGCCAAGATGCTGGAACGGATGCGGGTGGATGTGATCGAGGCCGGCTTTCCCATCGCCAGCCCCGGCGACTTCGAGGCGGTGCGGGCGGTGGCGCGGGCGATCAAGGACAGCGCCGTGTGCGGGCTGGCGCGCGCCGCCGACGCGGATATCGATCGCGCCGGCGAGGCGTTGAAGGAGGCGGCGGCGGGTCGCATTCATACCTTTATCGCCACTTCGCCGATCCACATGAAAATGAAGCTGCGGCTGGAACCGGAGCAGGTGCTGGAGCGAGCGGTCGAGGCGGTGCGCCGCGCCCGGCGCTGGACCGACGACGTGGAGTTCTCCGCCGAGGATGCCGGCCGTTCCGAACTCGACTTCCTGTGCCGGATCACCGAGGCGGTGATCGAGGCCGGCGCCCGCACCGTCAATATCCCCGATACGGTTGGCTATAACGTTCCCGACCAGTTCGCCCACACCATTCGCAGCCTGATCGAACGGGTGCCGAACGCGGACAAGGCCATCTTCTCGGTTCACTGCCACAACGACCTGGGGCTGGCGGTCGCCAACTCGCTGGCGGCGGTGCTGGCCGGGGCGCGCCAGGTGGAATGCACCGTTAACGGCCTTGGTGAGCGGGCCGGCAACGCCTCGCTGGAGGAAATCGTGATGGCGGTGCGCACCCGTCGCGATGTGTTCCACCTGGAAACCGGCATCGACGCCACCCAGATCGTACCTGCCTCGCGGCTGGTGGCCAACATCACTGGCTTCCCGGTGCAGCCCAACAAGGCCATCGTCGGCGCCAACGCCTTCGCCCACGAATCCGGCATCCATCAGGACGGCGTGCTCAAGCATCGCGAGACTTACGAGATCATGCGCGCCGAGGATGTGGGCTGGAATGCCAACCGCATGGTGTTGGGCAAGCATTCCGGTCGCAACGCTTTCCGCACCCGACTGGAAGAGCTGGGCGTCAGCTTCGCCTCCGAGGAGGAATTGAACGACGCCTTCGCCCGCTTCAAGGCGCTGGCTGACAAGAAGCACGAAATCTTTGACGAAGATTTGCAGGCGCTGGTCACCGACGCCAATCTGGCCGCGGAAAACGAGCGGGTGAAATTGCGTTATCTGCGGGTTTGCTCGGAGACCGGCGAGACCCCGCGCGCTCAGGTGACCCTGGCGGTGGACGGTGTGGAACACCATGCGACGGCGGACGGCGGCGGTCCGGTGGATGCCTCGTTCAAGGCCATCGAGAGCATTCTGCAAACCGGCGCCGATCTGTTGCTGTACTCGGTCAACAACATTACCAGCGGCACCGACTCGCAGGGCGAAGTGACGGTGCGCGTTGCCAAGGGCGGGCGGATCGTCAACGGCCAGGGCGCCGATACCGACATCGTGATCGCTTCGGCCAAGGCTTACATCAACGCGCTCGACAAAGTGCTGCAACCGGCCGAACGGGCGCACCCGCAATTGCTGTAAAACTCGGCATGGATAACGACCTTCGTCGCCAATACCTCGCCGCGCTGGGCGTTCCGCTGTGGCTGCCGCGCCGGCCACCGGCGGAGGCGCCGGTAGCGGTCTACCCGCCGGAAAGCTCGGACCACCCCTCCTTATCCAGGGAGGGGAATATTCAAGATCGGCTCCTGTCGGTTCCCAAGATGAATGGAGAGGAGCCCGAACCGTTATCCCCCGACGATTGGACGCTACCCATGGATGACGACCGGGAATCGCTGACCCGGAACGCTGCCGCCGAGATCACCGATCTCTCCCCCGCCGCGCCCAACCGCCGGGCGGCGACTATCGGCCAAATGGACTGGGAAACGCTGGTGACCGCGGTTCGCGAATGCACCGCCTGTGGGTTGTGCGCCAGCCGCACCCAGACCGTGTTCGGGGTCGGCGACCACCGGGCGGAGTGGCTGGTGATCGGCGAAGCGCCCGGCGCCGACGAGGACCGGATCGGCGAACCGTTCGTCGGCCGGGCCGGCAAGCTGCTCAATCCGATGCTGCTGACCGTTGGTCTGAAACGCGAGCAGGCGTATGTGGCGAATATTTTGAAATGCCGCCCGCCGGAAAACCGCGATCCGACTCCGGAGGAAGCCGCGCAATGCCGACCGTTCCTGAACCGGCAGATCGCGCTGATCCGGCCGCGTCTGATCCTCGCCGTGGGCCGCATCGCCGCCCAGAACCTGTTGGCGACCGATACGCCGATCGGCAAGCTGCGCGGCCAAGTCCATCGCTTTGGACCGGCCCGCATTCCGCTGGTCGTGACCTATCACCCCGCCTACCTGCTGCGCTCCCCGCGCGAAAAACGCAAGGCCTGGGATGATCTGCGGCTGGCGCGGCGCGCGCTGGCCGCTGAACCTCCGGCGCCGACCCAAAACCCGGTCGAGCCATGAGCGCCCTGCGGGAACCTGGCATCGGCCGGTTCCGACCGATGCTGTACGCCGATTTGAAGGAAGTGCTCGCCATTGAACGGCGGACCTACGATTTCGCCTGGACCGACGGCATTCTGCGCGACTGCCTACGGGCCGGCTATCACTGCCAGGTGCTGGAAACTCCGCACGGCTTCATCCAGGCCTACGCCGTGATGTCGGCGGCGGTCGGCGAGGCCCATATCCTCAATCTCTGCGTGCGCCCGGAACTGCAAGGACGTGGACTGTCGCGGCGGATGTTGGATCATCTGCTGGAATGGGCGCGCTCGGAACAGGTCAATACCGTTTTTCTCGAAGTCCGCCTCTCCAACGACCGCGCCGTGCAACTCTACACCTCGGCCGGTTTCTGCGAGGTCGGCCTGCGGCCTGGTTACTATCCATCGGTCCGTGGGCGAGAAGACGCGCTGGTGATGGCCAAGGAACTCTAAACATGCCGACTTATCTCGCCCTCAAACACCTGCACCTGACCGCCGTGGTCCTCGGTTTTGCCCTGTTCGCGTTGCGCGGGCTGTGGATGCTGACGGATTCACCCCAACTTCAGCGGCGCTGGGTCCGGATCGTCCCACACCTCATCGACGTTACGCTGCTGGCCAGCGCCATCGCCTTGACCCTGGTCATCCAGCAATACCCGTTGGTCAACGGCTGGCTCACCGCCAAGGTGCTGGGACTGATCGTCTACATCGTCCTCGGCAGCATCGCCCTCAAGCGCGGTCCCAGCAAGCCGATCCGCGCCGCCGCCGGGGTCGCGGCCCTGGCGGTGTTTGGCTACATCGTCAGCGTCGCCCTGACCCACAGTCCGTTCGGTTTCCTGGCCGGGTGGTGAACCTCGCCGCCGATCGCTCCCGCAATAAAAAACGCCGCCCTGGAGGCGACGTTTCGGCGTGGACCCTGGCCCGGCGACTATTTGAACAGCAGCCCCAGCAGGTTTTGCCTGGCCAGACGGTCGGTCTGCCGGTAGCCATCGGCGTTCCACTCGGCCAACCTCTGGCCATCGTCCAGCATCCGGTGACCGACAAAGCTCAGCACGGCGAACTGGCTGTCCGCGAATTCGTGCAGGCTGTGCGGGTCGGTCACCTTGAGCGCCACCTTGAACTGGGAGAGGCCCAGATCAACATACGCTTTCAGACTATCCATCTGCAACGCGGCCCACTGCTCCAACCGCTCGACCACGAACTGATTGGTCCGCTTCAATGGTGCGACCCACTCTCCGATAAACCCAGCAGGCATCTCGTTCATGACATTCTCCCGGTTTGGTATTGCGAACGGCTGGATTATAGCAAAAAATGCTGCGTTGCGACATAAGACTTCGGTTCGGGTTACCCGCGCGGCTATAAACCCGAAAATCCTTGTGTCCAATGATATAATCGAACCGCGGCTCGAGCGACGCTCTCCCGCGCCGCCGCGCCGCACCGATTTCGCACAACCCTAGAGATAACCATCATGCCCATCGGTACCACCATCACTGAATTCATCATCGAAGAACAGCGGCGAATCAAGGGTGTTTCGGGCGATTTTACCGCCTTGGTCAACGATATCGTTATCGCCTGCAAAGCCATCTCCAGCGCCGTCCGCTACGGTAGCCTGGTCGGCGTGCTCGGCAGCGCCGATACCGAGAATATCCAGGGCGAAACCCAGAAGAAGCTGGATGTCATTTCCAACAACCTGTTCATCACGCGCAACGAATGGGCCGGCCACGTCGCCGCCATGGCCTCCGAGGAGATGAACGACGTCTACCATTTGCCCGTGCAGTACCCGCGCGGCAAGTACCTGCTGGTATTCGACCCGCTGGACGGCTCCACCAACACCGACGTCAACGGTGCGGTCGGCACCATCTTTTCGATTCTGCGCCGCCCCGAGGGCGCGACCGGCGAACCGACCGAGGACGACTTCCTGCAACCGGGCGCTCGACAGGTCTGCGCCGGTTACGCCCTGTACGGACCGTCCTCGATGATGGTGCTGACCACCGGCCACGGGGTCAATGGCTTCACCCTGGACCAGCGGATCGGCGAGTTCATCCTGACCAACCCCAACATGCGGATTCCCGAGGATACCCAGGAATTCTCGGTCAACGCCTCTTATATGCGATTCTGGGATCCACCGGTGCGCCGCTACATCGACGAATGCCTGGCCGGCAAGGAAGGCCCGCGCCGCAAGGATTTCAACATGCGCTGGGCCGGGGCGATGATCGCCGACGTACATCGGGTGCTGTGCCGGGGCGGCGTGTTCCTGTACCCGCTCGACCGCAAGCTCCGCTCCAAGAGCCAGGAAGGCAAACTGCGCCTGATGTACGAGGCCAATCCGATGAGCTTCATCGTCGAGCAGGCCAGCGGGCTGGCCACCACCGGCACCCAACGGATCATGGAGTTGCAACCGACCAACCTCCACCAGCGTTGCCCGGTCATCATGGGTTCCAAGAACGAGGTCGAGCGGCTCATCTCCTACCATCTCGACGCCCAGTGATCCGGTAAGTGGCGGTTTCACGCTGGTCGCCTGCGAATAACATGGGTCGTGCGCGGTAAGATCACCGCGCCGGACGGAGGCGGAACGCGAGAACGATACCCATTGCCCATTCCGCCTCTTTCTTACGCCGTGATCGTTGCTATAGCGCTCCTATTTGATTTGTGGAATCGCCGCTTCGAACCACCCCGGCGCTACGCGCCACCCCTCCTTGTCCAAGGAGGGGAAATTCCACAACCTGTGTAGGAGCGCTATAGTATTTTATATGTATGGGAGGTCAGCGCAGGGTGCTGACCTCCGCTCTCCACCCAGTCGTTGGAACCGCGAGAACACCATCCGCCATGGAACCGAAAACCCCTCCCCCGGAATCGCTCGCCGGCAAACTCAAGCGCGTTGAGGATCTCGCCGAAAAACTCGTCTACATCAAATGGAGCCGGGAGTTTTTCGTCTTGCTGCAGCGCGCGGCGCAGGATGTGTTGACGCTGGCTCGGCCGCGGCCGGATTGCCACAAGATCACGGTGCTGGCCGAACGGCTGGAGCAACAAATCGGCGAATGCCTGGAACAAGGCGAACTGCCCCGAGGCGAGGAACGGGAACGGCTGATCGCCGTGGCGGACGCGCTCTGCCGCGCGATGCCCAGTTCCGACGACAGCCTCCGCAAGACCGCGCCGGGCCAGCCTTCGCCCGACGAACCTCGCACCGTACCGCTGTTTTCGCGCTGGGAAAAGAGCGAACGGTCGAAACCCAGGGTCAGGCAATCCGCGCCCGAGATCCCGCCGCTGTGGCTGGTGGCGCCGGAATCGGCCCACGACTTGGCGCGCAAGCTCGAACAGCGGGGCGGCTATGCGGTTCGGCGCCCGGCCAGCCTGACCGAGGCGCATGCCCTGCTGGCCCAAGCCCAGCAACCGGCGGCGCTTCTGGTCGATCTGGATTATGCCGCCGACAGCCAGACGGCCCTGCAACAGATCACCAGCCTGCGCCAGGTATTGTCACCGGACGTTCCCCTGTTTTTCCTGGCCGACCGCGGCGACATCACCGCCCGACTCGACGCCGTGGAAGCCGGTGGGGCTGGCTATTTCCTCAAGCCGGTGGATCTTCCGCTGTTGCTGGAAGCGCTGGACGAGTACGTGCTGAAGCCGCTCCACCACCGCGTCCTGATCGTGGACGATACTCTGCCATCGGCGCGCGAGATCGCCCGTTGGCTGGACAGTCGCGGCATGGTCACCCAGGTGCTGGTCCAGCCCCTGCTGGTCTTGCAGGCGCTGTCCAATTTCCAGCCCAGCCTGCTGGTCATGAGTCTGGACCTCAAGGAAGCCGATGGGCTGGCGCTGGCCCAGGCCGTTCACCAGCATGAACTGTTCCGGGAACTGCCCGTGGTGCTGCTGTCGGCGCAGGCCGACATCGGCCCACGGCTGGCCGCCACCAGTCTGAGCGGCGAGGCGCTGCTGGGCAAACCCCTGAATCCGGAATCGCTGTTCGCCACCGTCGCCAAGCGGCTTCGGCAAGGGAACAGCCTGTATCGCAAGTTCAGTCAGCTCAGCAACCGGGATACCGTCAGCGGCCTGTACAACCGCCCCTACTTCCTTGCCCGCCTGGAGCGGACGCTGGTCGCCACCGCCGCCAACGCCCAGCCGGTGGCGATCATGCTGATCACGCTGGACAACCTGCGCGCCGTCGAAACCCAGGACGTGGCCGCGGCCGACGAAGTGATCGAACAAGCCGCCCAGCGCCTGAAAATCGCCTTGGGCGCGGATCCCATCGCGGCCCGGTTCGGCGACGCTATTTTCATGGTCCTGCTGTGCTTTACCACCCAGGAAGCGCTGTTGGCCACGGCGCGCGCGGTGCAGGCCAAGCTGGAGACCGACCCCTATCGGCTGGCCAGCGGCGCTATCCAGTTGCTCACCAGCATCGGCATCAGCATTGCCAGCCCCGCCCTACGCGAGGCCGCCACCCTGATCCAGCAGGCTGATCTGGCCAACGGCATGGCGCGGGACAGCAAGGATACCCGGATCCATGTCCATCACGGCCGGAGCGCCGAGCAGGATATGGATCATTCGCGGCAGCGGCGGATGATGGAAGAGATTCGCGAAGCGGTGCAACAGCAACGGATGACCCTGCTGTTTCAGCCCATCGTCAGTCTGCGCGGCGATACCACCGAGCGCTATGAGGTTCTGTTGCGGATGCGCAATAGCGAGGGCTGGGAGCTGTTGCCGGAAACCGTGTTCGCCCTGGTCAAGCGCCACCGGATCGGCATGGTGCTGGACCGCTGGGTCATCGCCCACTCCATCCGGGTGCTGCGCGAACGCCAGGCGCGCGGGCGGTCGGTGATCCTGTTTATCAACATCTCGCCCACCATCCAGCAGGACGAGGAACTGCTGAACTGGCTGCAAGGCGGCCTGAGCAAGACCGGGGTGCCAGCCGCCAGCCTGGTGTTCGAACTGACGGAAACCACCGCCGAATTGAACAAGCAGACTCTGGTTCCCTTCCTGCGGGGACTTAAGGAACTGGGCTGTAGTCTCTCCCTGGATCATTTCAGCGGCCACGAGCGCGCGCAGGCGCTGGTGCAGTTGCTACAGGTCGATTATGTCAAGCTGGATGGCCGATTCGTTCAGAACCTGCTCAACGACAAGGACCGTCAGCAGCAGTTGAACCAGTTGGCCCGCGCGCTGGCCACCGTGGGCGTGACTACCATCGTGACCGGCATCGAGGACGCCATGACCCTGCCAGCGTTGTGGTCCTGCGGCATCGACTACGTGCAGGGATTCTTCCTGCAGCGGCCGCACACCGACATGAGCTACGACTTCGAAAACATGGTGCTGTAAGCGGAATGCGGATTGATCCGACCACCGGATTGCTCGACGCGGCGCGGCAACGGCCCTCGCCGAACCGTGATGATCGGCCGGCCGGTCTCACTGTGGACTTGATCGTCGTCCATGGCATCAGTCTGCCTCCCGGCGAGTTCGGCGGACCGTGGATCGACGCGCTGTTCACCAACACCCTCGATCCGGACGCCCATCCCTATTTCCAGGCCATTGCTGGGTTACGGGTGTCGGCGCATCTGCTGATCCGCCGCGATGGCGAGCTGGTGCAGTACGCGCCGTTCCACCTCCGGGCCTGGCATGCCGGCGCGTCGAATTTCGCCGGCCGTTCCCGCTGCAACGACTTCAGCGTCGGCATCGAACTGGAAGGCGCCGACCATGTGCTCTACGACGACCGCCAGTACGAACCGCTGGCGGCGGCTGTCATGGCGCTGCGGATGGCCTATCCCGCCCTTACTCCCGACCGGCTGGCCGGCCACTCCGACATCGCCCCGGGTCGCAAGACCGACCCGGGACCGGCGTTCGACTGGGCGCGGTTGCGCCGACTGCTGGGCGATGCCGGTTAATCACCTATTCCGTCGGGCAGGGACCAGCGCGACCGGCGCGTCATGGCTATCGCCAGCCCACCCACCCATCCATTGCCTTTTGCACATCGCGCAAACCTCACGAAATCGAGCGAAATTCCAGATCATCGAAAACATCATGGTTTGCGGCGCGCTCGATGTGAGCCGGTGTTAGACTGGCGCGCGCATGGCGCTGGCCCTGGAAGTACGTCGCTTTTTCCGCGCCGCCGGCCTGGACAAACCTTATGTGGCGATGTTGCTGGAAGATAACCGTCTCCAGTTCGCTGTCGCCGGCCCGCGGGTCGAACCCGAACGCGCGGCCTTGAATTTCCGCGATGGAACCCCAACTCTTCGCAAATCAGGGGCGGCCTGCGTCCGCCCGAACCCATTTTACCGGTGACGGAGAACGATATGACCCAAGCAGACCCCACTCTGGAGCCCAGCGCCCACCCGGAGGCCGCCGGGGCGACTCATCCCTTCGCGGAAACGGCGGCCGCGCCGGCCCCCGAAGTGGAGGACGGCCTTCCGGTCAGCCACGCGGAGTTCGAGGCGGTGCAACGCGAGCTGGACCAGGCTCTGGCCAAGGCCGACGAACACTGGAAGCTGTATCTGGGTGCCCACGCCGAGATGGAAAACCTGCGCAAGCGCGCCGAGCGCGACGTGCAGAACGCCCATAAATTCGCCCTGGAACGGTTCTTCGGCGAGTTGCTGCCGGTGCGCGACAGTCTGGAGCTGGGCCTGGCGGCGACCAGTGACGCGGTGGATGTGGCCGCGCTGCGGGAAGGAGTCGAACTGACGCTCAGGCAACTGGCGGCGGCGATGGAGAAATTTGGCGCCCGCGAGATCAATCCGCTCGGCGCCAAATTCAACCCGAACGAGCACGAAGCCATGGCCATGCTGCCGACCGACCAGGCCGAGCCGAACACCGTGGTGCAGGTGCTGCAAAAGGGCTATCGGCTCAACGAGCGCCTGCTCCGTCCGGCCAAGGTGCTAGTCGCCCAGGCCGCGCCCAGGCCGGCCGACTGAATCCACCGCCCGCCATTGAAAATCCGCCCGATCACCCCCATGTGTAACGGCAGGCACAATAAACCCACCGAAATTTTCCGAATCCTCCCGAATTTGAAGAGAGTATGGCAATGAGCAATATCATCGGCATCGACCTGGGCACCACCAACTCCTGCGTGGCGATCATGGAGGGTGGCAAGCCCCGGGTGATTGAGAACAGCGAAGGCGACCGGACCACGCCGTCAGTGGTCGCTTTCCTCGAGGACGGTGAAATCACCGTCGGCCAGCCGGCCAAGCGCCAGGCGGTCACCAACCCGCGCAACACCCTGTTCGCGGTCAAGCGCCTGATCGGCCGCCGCTTCAGCGAGCCGGAGGTGCAGAAGGACATCGACCTGGTGCCCTACGGGATCGTCAAAAACGATAACGGCGATGCCTGGGTCGAAGCGCGCGGCAAGAAGATGGCCCCGCCGGAAATTTCGGCGCGGGTGCTGATGAAGATGAAGAAGACCGCCGAAGACTATCTCGGTCACCCGGTCACCGAGGCGGTGATCACGGTGCCGGCCTACTTCAACGACAGCCAGCGTCAGGCGACCAAGGACGCCGGGCGCATCGCCGGCCTGGAAGTCAAACGCATCATCAACGAACCGACGGCGGCGGCGCTGGCCTTCGGCATGGACAAGTCCAGCACGAAGGACCGCAAGATCGCGGTGTACGACTTGGGCGGCGGCACCTTCGATATCTCGATCATCGAGATCGCCGAAGTGGACGGCGAAAAACAGTTCGAGGTGCTCTCCACCAACGGCGACACCTTCCTGGGCGGCGAGGACTTCGACAAGCGGATCATCGACTACCTGATCGAGCAGTTCCAGCGCGAGTCCGGCATCAATCTGGCCAACGACCCCCTGGCGTTGCAGCGGCTGAAGGAAGCGGCGGAAAAGGCCAAGATCGAGCTGTCCTCCAGCCAGCAGAGCGAGATCAACCTGCCGTACATGACGGCGGACGCCAGCGGGCCGAAGCATCTGAACCTCAAGCTGACCCGCGCCAAGCTGGAGTCTCTGGTCGAGGATCTGGTGGACAAGACCATGGGACCCTGCCGCATCGCGCTGAAGGATGCCGGCCTGGGCATCGCTCAGATTGACGATGTGTTGCTGGTCGGCGGCCAGACCCGGATGCCCAAGGTGCAGGACAAGGTGCGCGAATTCTTCGGCAAGGAGCCACGCAAGGATGTCAACCCCGACGAGGCGGTGGCGGTCGGCGCGGCGATTCAGGGCGGCGTGCTGGGCGGCACGGTCAAGGACGTGTTGCTGCTCGACGTGACCCCACTGTCGCTGGGCATCGAAACCCTGGGCGGGGTGATGACCAAGCTGATCGAGAAGAACACCACCATCCCGACCAAGGCGCAGCAGGTGTTCTCGACCGCCGACGACAGCCAGACGGCGGTGACGGTGCATGTGTTGCAGGGCGAGCGCGAGATCGCCTCGGCCAACAAGTCGCTGGGCAAGTTCGATTTGCAGGACATCCCGCCGGCGCCGCGCGGGGTGCCGCAGATCGAAGTGACTTTCGACATCGACGCCAACGGTATCCTGCACGTCTCGGCCAAGGACAAGGCCACCGGCAAGGAAAACCGCATCGTGATCAAGGCCTCCTCCGGCTTGTCCGAGGACGAGATCAAGCGAATGGTCGGCGACGCCGAGGCCCATGCCGAGGAGGATAAAAAGTTCCACGAACTGGTCAACGCCCGCAACCAGGCCGAGAACCTGATCCATGCCACCGAGAAGACCCTGCACGATCTGGGCGACAAGGTGGAAGGCGGCGAGCGGTCGGCGATTGAAGCGGCGATCAGCGACCTGCGCACCACGGTCAAGACCGATAACAAGAGCGCGATCGAAGCCAAGACCCGAACCCTGGCCGAGGTGTCCGGCAAACTGGCCGAGCGGATTTACGGCCAGTCCGGCGGCGGTCCAGAAGGTGGCGCTGGCGGCCCACACGGCGGCTCCGGCGGCGGTCACAAGCCGGACGACGGTGTGGTGGACGCCGAATTCGAGGAAGTGAAAAAGTAGCCGCATCGGCTGCGGCAAACCGCGAATCCGGGAGGGTTTTCATCCCCTCTCGGATTTTTGGTTTGGGACATATCCACCAGCGACCTCCGCAACGCAAGACCGAAACATGGCCAAACGCGACTATTACGAAATCCTCAACGTAGCCCGCAACACCAGCGAGGCCGAGATCAAGCAGGCCTACCGGCGGCTGGCGATGAAGCACCATCCCGACCGCAACCCCGGCGATCAGGTGGCCGAAGAAAAGTTCAAGGAGGCCAAGGAAGCCTACGAGGTGCTCAGCGATGCGCGCAAGCGGGCCGCCTACGACCAGTTCGGCCACGCGGGCGTGGACGGCGCGGCGGGTGGTGGATTTGGCGGCCCGGCGGATTTGGGCGACCTTTTTGGCGGGGTGTTCCGCGACATTTTTGGTGGGGCGCGCGGTGGCGGCAACCAGAGCTACCGGGGCGCCGACCTGCGTTACACCCTGGATCTGACGCTGGAGGAAGCGGTGTTCGGCACCACCGCCAAGATTCGGGTGCCGACCCTGGTGACCTGCGCCACCTGCGGTGGGAACGGGGCTAAGCCGGGTACCAAGCCGACCACCTGTTCCACCTGCCGGGGCGTCGGTCAGGTACGAATGCAGCAGGGCTTTTTCTCGATCCAGCAAACCTGTCCGCGCTGCCAGGGGCGGGGCACGATCATTTCCGAACCCTGCGAGACCTGCCGGGGCAACGGCCGGATCGAGGAGCAGAAAACACTGTCGGTCAAGGTGCCGGCGGGGGTGGACAACGATGACCGGATTCGGCTGGCTGGCGAGGGCGAGGCCGGCGAGAGCGGTGGGCCGCCGGGCGATCTGTACGTGCAGATTCGGGTCAAGCCGCATCCAATCTTCACCCGCGAAGACAACGATTTGTACTGCGAAGTGCCGATCAGTTTTGCCATAGCGGCACTGGGCGGCGATTTGGAAGTACCGACCCTGGACGGGCGACTGAGCCTGAAGATTCCGCCCGAGACCCAGACCAACAAGGCGTTCCGAATCCGTGGCAAGGGCGTCAAGCCGGTGCGTGGTGGCCCAACCGGGGATTTGTTGTGCCGGGTGGTGGTCGAAACGCCGGTTAACCTAACCCGGGAACAGAAGGAGTTGTTGGAACAGTTCGCCGACACCATGGAAGCCGGCAGCAAGCGCCACACGCCACAGCAGGGCAGTTGGCTGGATGGGGTCAAGAAATTCTTTGAGGATATGAAGTTCTGAAAACTCCTCCTTACGGCCAGGTTGACTTGGTTGTTTTTCTTTATTTCTCAATTAGTTAACTGAAAATGATCTTTCAGGAATTAATCGGGTATTTTTTCCCCTCCTTGGATAAGGAGGGGTGGCGCGTTGGGCGTAACCGCCCCTTCAGACTAAAGTCAGAGGCATTCTTGTACAGCCTCTGGCAAGCTAACCGATTGAAAAACAACCCTCACCCCTACCCCTCTCCCGCCTGCGGGCGAGGGGTTTTCATACAGCCTCTCAGCTCGCCTTGCGGATGAATCCGCCTGAAGCTCATTCCGCCGGCGTCGGCGGCTCATCCCATACTTGGAAGGCACCCGATCCTTCAGCTTGCTCCTCGCTATACCGCTTGACCTGCGCTTCCGTCACCGCCCCCACGGTCGCACGGAAATATAGCGCTCCTACACAGGTTGTGGAATTTCCCCTCCTTGGACAAGGAGGGGTGGCGCGTAGCGCCGGGGTGGTTCGAAGCGGCGATTCCACCAATCAAATAGGAGCGCTATAGCTTCTCCTCTCCCCGCGCAATACCGGATATAGCAATCCTATTTGAGTTGTGAATTTTCCCCTCCTTGGCTAAGGAGGGGTGGAATCTTGAATACTGCTATTGGCTGGAGTTTTTGTACAGCTTCTCAGGTCATGCGCGCGGCAGGGCAGGTGGAAATCTTGCTGGGGTTGACCGCGCATACCCAATTCAAGTCGCCCAAGCACAAAGACCCATAATGGCCCTCAAAAAATCCGAACTCTACTCCTCTCTCTGGTCCTCCTGCGACGAGCTGCGCGGCGGGATGGACGCCAGCCAGTACAAGGATTACGTCCTGGTGCTGTTGTTCATCAAGTACGTCAGCGACAAGTACGCCGGCCAGCCCTACGCGCTGATCACGATTCCACCGGGCGCGAGCTTCAAGGACATGGTCGCGCTCAAGGGCAAGAGCGACATCGGCGACCAGATCAATAAGAAGATCATTGGCCCACTGATCAATGCCAACAAGCTGTCCGATATGCCGGACTTCAACGATGCCAACAAGCTTGGTGGCGGCAAGGAGATGGTGGACCGGCTGACCAATCTCATCGCCATCTTCGAGAACAAGGCGCTGGACTTCTCGAAGAACCGCGCCGACGGCGACGACATCCTCGGCGACGCCTACGAATACCTGATGCGCCACTTCGCCACCGAAAGCGGCAAAAGCAAGGGCCAGTTCTACACCCCCGCCGAGGTCAGCCGCATCATCGCCCAGATTCTCGGCATCCGTAGCGCGACGACCAGCGCGTCCACCACGGTCTACGATCCCACCTGCGGCTCCGGTTCGCTGTTGTTGAAGGTCGCCGACGAAGCGCGCACCCCGGTCACGCTGTACGGGCAGGAGAAGGACGCCGCCACCAGCGGCCTCGCCCGCATGAACATGATCCTGCACCGCAACCCGACGGCGCTGATCGCGCAGGGCAACACGCTGGCCGATCCCAAGTTCCAGGACGGCGACGCGCTCAAGACCTTCGACTTCGTGGTTGCCAATCCGCCGTTTTCCGACAAGCGTTGGAGCACCGGCCTCGACCCGTTGCACGACCCGCACCAGCGTTTCCAGCCCTTCGGCACGCCGCCCGCCAAGCAAGGGGATTACGCCTATCTGCTGCACATCGTCCGCTCGCTCAAAAGCGCGGGCAAGGGCGCGTGCATCCTGCCGCACGGTGTGCTGTTTCGCGGCAACGCCGAGGCCGACATCCGCCGTGCGCTGGTCCGCAAGGGCTACATCGAGGGCATCATCGGCTTGCCCGCCAATCTGTTTTACGGGACCGGCATCCCCGCCTGCATCGTCGTCATCGACAAGCAGGACGCGCACGCCCGCAAGGGCATCTTCATGATCGACGCGAGCGGCGGCTTCATGAAAGATGGTCCCAAGAACCGACTGCGCGATCAGGATATCCACAAGATCGTGGATACCTTCAACAAGCGCCTCGAAATGCCGAAATACAGCCGCATGGTCGGCGTCGAGGAGATCGAGAAGAACGAGTTCAATCTCAACCTGCCGCGCTATATCGACAGCCAGACGCCCGAGGACGCGCAGGACATCGCCGGCCACCTGCAAGGCGGCATCCCCAACCGCGACATCGACGCGCTGGAAAAATACTGGTCCGTCTGCCCGAACCTCAAGGCCGCCTTGTTCTCCCCTCTACCTTTGGGAGAGGGGTCGGGGGTGAGGGCGCGCAGCGTGCTTGCCGTGGAGAAGAGCGCCATCAAGCCCACGATCTACGAGCATCCCGAGTTCGCCGCGTTCATTGACGGCACGAGCGCCCACTTCGCCGCGTGGCGAACCGGGAGCGCCGCGACGCTCAAGGCATTGCAGGCCGGGTGTCATCCCAAGGAAGTCATCGCCCGGCTTTCGGAAGACCTGCTGGCCCATTACGCCGGTCGGCCGCTCATCGATCCTTACGACATCTACCAGCATCTTATGGACTACTGGGCCGGTACGATGCAGGACGATTGTTATCTCATCGCCGCCGACGGCTGGAAGGCCGAGCCTTACCGCGTCGTCGAGACCGACAAGAAGGGCAAGCAGAAGGACAAGGGTTGGGCCTGCGACTTGGTTCCCAAGGCGCTCATCGTCGCCCGCTACCACGCCGAGGAGCAGGCCGCGCTCGACCGACTCGCCGCCGAGTTGGAAGGCGTTACCGCGAAACGCACGGAACTGGAGGAAGAGCACGGCGGCGAGGACGCGGCGTTTTCGGGCTTCGAGAAGATCAACGCGGCGAATGTCAAAGACCGCGTTCACGAGATCGGCGCCGATCCCGACGGGGCGGATGAATTGCGCGTTCTCAAGGCTTGGTTAAAGCTGGTGGCCGAAGAATCGGCCTTGAAAAAGAAGCTGAAAGACGCCGAAGCCAACCTCGACGCCAAAGCCTACGCCCATTACCCGAAGCTCGCCGAGGATGAAATCAAGACGCTGGTGGTGGACGACAAATGGCTGGCCGCGCTCGAAGCGGCCATTCACGGCGAGATGGACCGCGTGAGCCAGCAGCTCACCCAGCGGGTGAAAGAACTGGCCGAACGCTACGAAACGCCGCTGGCGCAATTGTCCGACCGCGTGGCCGAGATGGAGACCAGGGTGAACGCCCATCTGCAACGCATGGGCTTCGCTGTCTGATCTATCGCAGCCGGCGAACGGGTTTATGCCGGCGCCTTCGGGCTGCTCGCCCCTTTCTCGTTATTAACGAAAACTGCTATTTTCTTTAATAGCGCAAATTCTTATTCAAGGTTCGTGCAACATGCACCGCGATGCGGTAGGCGTTTACATCAGCAGCGTGGCCGGAGGCGAAACCGTTCGCGCCTTCGTTCCCGCGCCATTGCCGCCCAATCCTCCGCTCGACCTTTGCGGAACCCGCCAAACCTTGCTCGAACGCGCCACGCTGGCTTTGGGGCGTCTGGACAGCATCAGCTTGTTGCTGCCCGATCCGCAGCTTTTCCTCTACGCCTACGTGCGCCGTGAGGCGGTGCTGTCATCGCAGATCGAAGGCACCCAATCCTCGCTTTCCGACCTGCTGCTGTTCGAGTTGGATGAAGTGCCCGGCGTGCCCTTCGACGACGTGGTGGAGGTGTCCAATTACATCGCGGCGCTCGAACACGGCATGGCTCGGCTGCGCGAAGGCTTTCCGTTGTGCAACCGGCTGTTGCGCGAGATGCACGCCAAGCTGATGGCGTGGGGCCGGGGTAGTGAAAAGGCACCCGGTGAGTTTCGTCGTAGCCAGAACTGGATCGGTGGCACCCGTCCCGGCAATGCCCAATTCGTGCCGCCGCCACCGCAGGAGGTCGAACCCTGCATGGCGGCGCTGGAGAGCTTCATCCACGGCGAGGCGGACACGGCCCCCGTGCTGCTCAAAGCGGCGCTGGCCCATGTCCAGTTTGAGACCATCCATCCCTTTCTCGACGGCAACGGGCGCCTGGGGCGGCTGCTCATCGCCTTGCTCTTGCACCAAGGCGGCTTGCTGGCGGAGCCGTTGCTGTATCTGAGCCTTTATTTCAAACAACACCGCGCCGTCTATTACGAGTTGCTCGACCGCGTGCGCGGCGACGGCGATTGGGAGGCTTGGGTGGATTTTTTTCTGGAAGGGGTGGAGCAGACCGCCAACGGCGCCGTGCAGACCGCTCGGCGGCTGGTGGCCCTGTTTCAGCAAGACGCCCAGCGCGCCCAATCTGCCGGGCGTGGCGCCGCGAACGTCCTGCGCGTGCTCGACGCCTTGCGGCAACGCCCCATGTCCAGATTGCGGCAACTCTGCGAGGATACCGGCATGGCTTTTCCCACGGCTTCCAAGTCCATGCAAACCCTGATGACGTTGGGCGTCGCCCGTGAACTCACCGGCCAGCGCCGTAACCGGGTGTTCGTCTACGACGGCTATCTGAATATCCTGAACGAAAATGAGTAAAGGAAATATGGAGAATGGGCAAAAGGATGGGATTTGCGTGATAAGCCGATACAATCCGAACATTCACCATCGGCGTTCGATCCGGCTGGAAGGATACGATTATGCTCAAGCAGGTGCTTATTTTGTCACGATATGCGCCCATGCCCGAGAATGCTTGTTCGGTGAAATAGACGCCGATGCAATGATGTTGAGTGAATTCGGCGAAATCGTTCGAGACGAATGGTTGAAATCTTGCGCAATCCGGTCGGAAATACAATTGGGTGCATACATCGTCATGCCCAATCATTTTCACGGAATCGTTTATATCGCCTCCACCGATTCGATTCGTGGGGACGACCGGCTGGCCGCTCCGATTGGGCCAAAACCCAAATCTCTCGGCGCATTCATGGCGGGTTTCAAATCCGCCGTCACCAAGCGCATCAACGAAATGCGCCGGACCCCTGGCGCCACCGTCTGGCAACGCAATTATTACGAACACATCATCCGCAACGAAGCCGATTACAACCGCATCGAGGAATATATCAACCACAACCCCCAACGATGGGCGCAGGATTCGTTAAACCCCGTGCGTGCTGCGGTTTTAGCAGGAACGACGGGCGTTGCAGGGGCGACCCTGCGGAGTGCGGCCGGTGCGGCCGGTGTGGGGGCGACCGCCGACGCGGCCGGTGGGGTCGGTGGGGTCGGTGTAGGGGCGACCGCCGACGTGGCCGGTATAGCCGGTGTGGCCGGTGTGGGGGCGATCACCGACGCGGCCGGTGTCGCCGGTGCCGGTGTGGGGGCGATCACCGACACGGCCGGGGTGGCCGGGGTGGCCGGTGTGGGGGCGATCACCGACGCGGCCGGGGTGGCCGGTGTAGGGGCGACCGGCCGGTCGCCCCTA
>JBATNZ010000228.1:0-5893 GCA_049290615.1 Candidatus Contendibacter sp. | reverse complement strand
GACCCGAACTGCCGCCAGCGCCGGAAACCGTCGGCCTGCTGTTGGCGCTGGCCTATCCCGACCGGGTGGCCCGACGGTGCGACGGCGGCGCGGAGCGCTATCTGCTGGCCAACGGGCGTGGCGCGCGGCTGATGGCCGGCGATCCGTTGACAGGCTGCGACTGGCTGGTGGCGGCGCAACTGGATGCCGGCGCCAGCGAAGGCCGGATCTGGCTGGCCGCGCCGGTACGACTGGACGACCTGGAAATCCACCTGGCCGCGCGGCTGCAGATGATCGCGGAGGTTGCCTGGGACGAACGGCAGGCGGCGGTGATCGCCCGCCGGGAGCGGCGACTGGGGGCACTGGCCCTGAACAGGGTACCGCTGACGGATGCCGATCCAGAACTGTTGCGCCGGGCAATGCTGGCCGGCGTGCGGCAGTTGGGACTGGACAGCCTGCCGTGGAGCCGCGATCTGCGCGAGTGGCAGGCGCGGGTGCTGTCGTTGCGGCACTGGTTCCCGGAAGGCGGCTGGCCGGACCTGTCCGACGCCTGGCTGGCCGACCATCTGGATGATTGGCTAGCGCCGTGGCTGGACGGCATCACCCGGCGTGAACACTTGCAGCGGCTGGAGCTGACGGCGGCGCTGCATGGTCTACTCGACGGTCGGTTGCGGGCGCGGCTGAACGAACTGGCGCCGACGCATCTTCCTGTGCCCAGCGGCTCGCGCTTGCGGTTACGGTACACGCCGGGCGAACCACCGGTTCTGGCGGTGAAGTTGCAGGAACTATTCGGGTTGGCCGATACCCCACGCATCGCCGACGGGCGGATTGCGGTGACGCTACACCTGCTGTCGCCGGCGCAGCGGCCGATTCAGGTGACGCAGGATTTGCGCGGCTTTTGGGAACGGACCTACGCCGAGGTTAAAAAGGAGTTGAAGCACCGCTATCCCAAGCATCCCTGGCCCGACGATCCCTGGACTGCCACGCCGACCTGGCGCGCCCAGCCCATCCGAAAACCCGGCTCTGGTTGAGATCGAAATCGAACCCACGATATGCGGATTGATCGGTGGTGTCCCTCGGTTTACCTGATGAGCATCATCAAGCGCAGGGAACGAGTATATAATGGTTCCCGAATCTCGGACAGCAAGGAAAAGTGGTTTCCCAGTTAGCCTGAGAGGCTGTATGAAACCGCCTCGTTTATTTTTCAGCAAAATCTACTGGTTCTTGTTTTTATTGAACTATTTTACCACGGGAATTCTCAAGGGGCCTTTTGCAAAAGGCCCCCTCCCAAGCTTGGCTTATCTCCACGTTGTTCCTACCATCCCGCCATCGCTGTCATCTCCAACCATGGGAACCTCCGATGTCCGACATTGAAGGTCTGACGCTGCTGGGCCAGTCCAAGACCGACTACCCCCACAATTACGCCCCGCACCTGCTGGAACGCTTCGCCAACCGCTATCCCCAACACGGCTACGAGGTGGAATTGGATTGTCCCGAGTTTACCTGCCTGTGCCCGATCACCGGTCAGCCCGACTTCGCCCGGCTCACGATTCGCTACAGTCCTCAAGCATTTCTAGTGGAATCGAAATCGTTGAAGCTGTACCTGTTCAGCTTCCGCAACCACGGAGCGTTTAACGAGGACGTGGTCAACCGTATCGCCGCGGATCTGTTCGCGTTGCTGCAACCGCGCTGGTTGGAAGTGCGGGGCGACTTCCTGCCCCGTGGCGGCATCGCCATCAAGCCGAGCGTGCGCTTGACGAGCGATCCGACCGCATTGGATCTCTAACTTGCCAGGGTTATGAGCGGAGCGAACGCCCTCGTGAGTACGGCCTTAGTGGTCTTATCCGGCGGACAGGATTCCACTACCTGCCTGTACTGGGCGCTGGACCGGTTTGGCGCCGGCAACGTCGCGGCGGTCACCTTTGATTACGGCCAGCGCCATCGGATCGAACTGGCCTGCGCCGCGAGGGTGGCCGCGCGGGCTGGGGCGCTACACACCGTGCTGCCGATTGATACCTTCGCTGCGCTAGGCGGCAATGCGCTGATCGACGCCGGGATCGCGGTACAACCTGGGGTAAATGCCCAGACCCGGTTGCCCAACACCTTCGTGCCGGGGCGCAACCTGATCTTCCTGACCTTCGCCGCCGCCTTGGCTTATCAGCGGAGCATCCATCATCTAGTCGCCGGTGTCGCCCAGACCGACTACAGCGGCTATCCCGATTGCCGCCAACCAACGATCCAGACGCTGGAGCACGCAATCCGATTGGGGATGGACTACGAACTCACGATCCACACCCCGCTGATGTTCAAATCCAAGGCTGAAACAGTTTGCATGGCCCGCGATTTGGGCGCGTTGGCGGCGCTGGCCGACACCCACACCTGCTACCTCGGCCAACAACCGCCCTGTGGGGTTTGTCCGGCCTGTGTACTGCGCGCCAGGGGGTTCGCCGAGGCTGGGATTCCCGATCCGCTGGTGGAACGCTTCCGCGAGCCTCGACCATGAGCGAACATTTGTATACGGTCGCCACCGCCCCGTTCGAAGCCGCCCGCCAAGTCGAAATCCTGCCCGCGGGACATCGCGCCCGCCGGTTGCACGGCCACAGCTTCCTGGCACGAGTCCACGCGGAACTTCCTCCCGATTGGGCACCCTTTCGGGGAGCCGAGACCGAGGCCCTGGCCGAGCGGTTGCGGACGGCGGTGGCGCCGCTGGATTACGCTTTTCTGAACGACCATATCCCGGTGCCGACCGACGAGAATCTGGCCCGCTGGATTCGAGCGCGGCTGGCCGTACCGGGAATCGAGCGGCTCGGCATCCAGAGCACCCGCGATCAGGGCGCCGATCTGGACGGGCGCGAGCACGCTCATATCTGGCGGCGGTTCCGTTTCGAGGCCGCCCATGCCCTCCCGAACGTCCCTGCCGGTCATCCCTGTGGCCGGATGCACGGGCACGGCTTCGAGGTGATCCTGCACGCCGAACAGTGCCTCGACGGGCAGGACATGGGCGTGGATTTCGACCGGCTGGACGAGTGCTGGATACCGTTGCATACCGAATTGCACCATGCCTGCCTCAATGACATTCCCGGCCTGGATAATCCCACCAGCGAACGGCTGGCGGCCTGGCTCTGGCAACGGCTGCAACCGGAACTGCCGCCGCTATCCTGGGTCACGGTCTACGAAACCGCCACCGCCGGCTGCCATTACGATGGGCGGCACTACCGGATTTGGAAGGAACAAACCTTCGAAAGCGCCCTGTGCTTGCGCCGAGCGCCGGTCGACGATCCCCGCCGCCGGTTGCACGGCCACAGCTACCGCATCCGGTTGCACCTTACCGCGCCGTTGGATGAAGTCCTGGGCTGGACGGTGGACTACGGCGACGTAAAAGCCCGGTTCGAGCCGGTCTATCGGGAACTCGACCACCACCGGCTGGACCGGCTGGCCGGATTGGAAGATGCCGAACCGGCCAGCCTGCTGGCGTGGATCCGGGCGGCGCTGGCCGACCGACTGCCGCAACTGGACCGCATCGACCTGGAACAAACCCCTGGCTGTGGCGCCTTGCTGTACTGGGGCGAGGAAGGGCCGGCGCTGCCGGTCTGAGCGATGTACAGCATCAAGGAAATCTTCTATACCCTGCAGGGTGAAGGTGCCCGCGCCGGGCGGCCAGCGGTGTTCTGCCGCTTCGCTGGGTGCAATTTGTGGAACGGTCGGGAGGCGGACCGGGCCGGCGCGGTTTGCCAGTTCTGCGACACCGAATTCGTGGGAACCGATGGGCCAGGCGGGGGTAAATTCGCCACATCGGAAGCGCTGGCCACCGCCATCGCCGCCCAATGGCCCGTCACGGTGTTATCCAAGGCCCAACCCTATGTGGTCTGCACCGGCGGCGAACCGTTGCTGCAACTGGACGAACCGCTGATTGCCGCCCTGCATGGGCACGGCTTCGAGGTGGCGGTGGAAACCAACGGCACCTTGCCAGCCCCGTCCGGACTCGACTGGATTTGCGTCAGCCCCAAGGCGAACGCGTCGTTGCGGCTTATCCGAGGCGATGAACTCAAGCTGGTCTACCCTCAGTCCGAACCCGAAGCCCAACCAGAACGGTTCGTGGATCTGGCGTTTCAGCACTTCTTCCTGCAACCGCTGGACGATCCCGACCGAGAAGTCCATACCCAAGCCGCCGTCGCCTATTGCCTGGCTCACCCGCAATGGCGGCTGAGCCTGCAAGTACATAAACTTATTGGCATTCCCTGAGCCATCATACTCTGCCGCCTGGAACCGTCGCGGGCGAATTTGTCTCCCGCTTCGGGGGGCCAACCGAAAGGAGGGGCGGGAAAGCGCGTGGACAAACAAATCAATATTGGCAAGGTGCTCACCAACCTGCCGCTGTTTCAGCAGTTGCGCCAGAGCGAAATCGTCAGCCTGGCGGCGGTTGCGCGTGAAGTTGGACTGAGCAAGGGGCAGATCCTGTTTCAGAAGGGCGCCCTGCTGGACGGTTTCTACGTGGTCGTGCAAGGCCAGATCAAGCTGGCGTTTTCCTCGCCGCAAGGCAACGAGAAAGTGGTGTCCATCGTCGGAGCGGGGCAAAGCTTCGGCGAAGCGGTGATGTTCATGGAAAAGCCCTGTCCGGTGTTCGCTCAGGCGCTGGAGGATACTCACCTGTTGTACCTCGCCAAACAGGGCATCTTCGCGGCCATCGATCACGACAGCGCCTTCGCCCGCCGGATGTTGGCGGGACTGAGCATGCGCCTGCACGGCCTGATTCGGGATGTGGAGGACTACTCCCTGCGTTCCTCCACCCAGCGGGTTATCGGGTTCCTGCTACAACTGGCGGGCACGCCGGCCAGCGGCCCGATTGAATTCAGACTGCCGGCCAGCAAGCACATTATCGCCTCG
The DNA here is from genome assembly GCA_049290615.1 of Candidatus Contendibacter sp. Classification (GTDB taxonomy): domain Bacteria; phylum Pseudomonadota; class Gammaproteobacteria; order Competibacterales; family Competibacteraceae; genus Contendibacter. Next base: position 1,030 of record JBATNZ010000228.1, on the reverse strand, counting down.
CGGCTGAATCTGACCCCGGAAACACTGTCGAGGATCTTGCACAGTCTGAGCGAATCCGGGCAGATCGCGGTGAAAGGCCAGCGCATCACTGTGCTGGACATGGCGCGACTGCGTCAGTTCGACGATCCGCCCTACCCTCCTTGCGCCAAAGACAGCTAAAAATCCGCTACTGGCGAAAGCGCGCGCGGTCACAGCCGTAATCCCCGCCACGCCACCAGCCAGCCCAGCGCGCCCAGCGCCGCCGCCAGATCGAACATCGCCGTTGGTCCCAACCCTTCCCATAGATAGCCGGCGGCGAGACTGCCCACCGCGTTGCCCGCCCCGAAGCTCAGACTGCTGTACAGCGCCTGGCCGCGTCCCTGAAGCGATCCGGGGAAGAACTGGTGAATCAGGTGAATCGACACGGCATGGAACACCCCGAAACTGAAGGCGTGCAGGGTCTGGGCGAACAACAGGATGAAGCGGCGAATCCAGTCCACGTAGGCTTGTTCGGTACGGATGCTGTAATGCTTGAACCAGATTTTGTCGCGAACTTGATCGAGCAACTTGGGCTTGACAGTCATAACCCCCTCTACTTTAATGGTTGCCATGGCCAGCGGTGGTAGCCTTCTCGTGGAGGATGCATCGTACCCGCGTTGATGCCAGCGCTGACACCTATGACGGGTTGGTTAGAGTTGTTGTTATTACGCAACTTTCTAGATTTAACAACGACTTGATCTCGGACCGCCGTGATTATACGTCAGAACTGACGTAAGATAAGGCGTCATTTAGGAGGTCTACTTCATGTTCGTCGGCGCTTCGCGCCGTCGAACGGGCGCGAGTTGAGCCCACTTCGGGTTCACGGCGCGAGCGCCGTCGAACCCTCGTTGGAGCGTCACCCCTTCGGGACGACTTCGTCGTCCCGTACTCGCGTCCCCGCTGCCCACCACGATCTAGTGGTTCAACTGGGCTGAGTTGACTTAAAGCGGGGAATGGGATTTCCTGTAGGAGTACCCCTGACCAGGAGCCTGACCATGCCGCTGCCCAAATA
>JBATNZ010000227.1:0-13332 GCA_049290615.1 Candidatus Contendibacter sp. | reverse complement strand
AAAACCACGGCTGGAGAGAAATCAATTCAAAGGTCACCCTCATGTATCGACGGCTAAGCTTCTCAAAGGAATCACCCCAAAGGTAGTGGCTGGGAAGGCAGCCTAAATGACCTTAAAAGGGCTGGTTACGCCCATTTATAATAATGGAAATCAGATCGTGATACTTTGTCGACGCTGCCGGATATGCCACGTGGAATAATGTTGCGGAGAATACACCAATGAGCGAGAACGCCACCAAACCAACGGGCAACCTCGATGCCGCGGTCAGGGCGCTGCGCGCGCATCTGCTGGAAAAGGGCAACCGTTTCGAGCACGGTCCCGCCTACGAAGGCAACGGCAAGGTACTGGCCAGTGTCAAGGAGGCGGTTCGGACCTATGAGAGCCTGGGTTACGCCAAGCTGTTCGAGTACGGCGATCCACCAGTTTATGCCTTGATGCAGCGCGGCCACCGGGAAACACACCTGTTCCATCCACAGGATCCAAAAATCTGGCAATGGCTGGAAGATGAAAAAGCCACGCTGAACGATCCGGCCCTTCGCGCACATCAGTTGCAACAAGCAGATTTAACCGAGGCGGATATTCCGGTCGCCGCCAAACCCCAGCACTACCACATCAACGAGGTGGACGAAGTGTTCATCGTCACCACCGACGATTGAATCCCATGGCGGCGGCCTGAATGTCGAATCCGGGCAATGGCCTTTACGCTTTTTAAGCTTTTCCGCACGCTGAACTTGCCGCCACCCTGCGCGCCTTTTTCAGCACCGATCCGGTCGGTGGCGAGCCGCAACCGGCCCAGTGCGTTTTCATTGCCCGTTACCGCTGGCTAAAAGCGGAACTGGATTTCGACGACCGCCGCCTGCCGCCACAAGACTGCAAGCGTTTCCAGCAGTGGTTCCGCGAGTTGAACGCGGAAGCCGCGACGCTGGTGTTCGCCTCGGCCTATCTCAACAATCCTGCTTCGCTGTTCGGCCATACCCTGCTGCGGCTGGACCGGCGCGGCCAGACCGAACCGACCCGGCTGCTGGCCTACGCCATCAATTACGCCGCCGCCGATTCCAACAGCCGCGGGCTGATGTATGTGATGGACGGCATTGCCGGCGGTTTCAAGGGCAAGTTCGAGATTCAGCCCTATTACAAACTGGTGCGGACTTACAGCGATCTGGAAAGCCGCGACCTCTGGGGTTGGACCGGGATTTGTCGCTCATGGTTGATTGGCGCTATCTGGAAGGAACCCACGAATTTGGGATTGGACTGCGGGTGTATTTCTGAGGAAGCCGGCAGCGGTAGCAGTCTCGCCGTCAGGTTGTGAATCACCGCCCTGCTCCGGCCGCATCGGCCACGGATCGAGATCCTGATCCGCCACCGAGACCAGATCATCGCGGCTTGGCAACGCGCCTATCCTGATATCGACATATTCGAGAACCAGGCAATCGAGATCACCGGTTATCTGCCAATCGCGGTGGACCGCCTGTTGGACGAACTCAACATCACCGAGGAATCTACCCGATGAAATTCACCAAGATCGTAGCGACGCTGGGGCCGAAATCCCGCCATCCGGACACGGTGGAGAAACTGCTGAGGGAAGGGGCTGACGTCATTCGACTGAACTTCTCCCACGGCAACCACGAAGACCATGCGTTGTCGGTGAACCTGGTGCGGGAAGCGGCGCGGAAGTTGAACCGGTACATCGCCATCTTCCAGGATCTGCAGGGTCCCAAGATTCGGCTTGGCCAACTGGACGGGGACTTTCTGGATGTGGCCGATGGCGAAACCCTGGTGCTGACTACCGACGATCTGGTCGGCGGCATGCATGACGGAATCAAGAAAGTATCCATCGACCACCCCAGTCTGCACCAAGAGGTCAAGCCCGGTGATCGGGTGTTGATCGACGACGGGCTGTTCGAACTGATCGTCGAGCGAATCGAAGGCCACGAGATTTTCACCCAGGTGGTCAACGGTGGCCGGCTGAAACCACGCAAGGGCGTCAACCTGCCCAACGTCAAGCTCAGGATTTCGGCGATTACCGATAAGGACCGCGCCGATTTGCAGTTTGCCTACGACCACTGGCTGGATTACGTGGCACTGTCGTTCGTGCGGGACGCCGACGATGTCAAGGAATTGATCGACGTCATGCTAACCACGTATGGCCGCAAGATTCCGATCATCGCCAAGATCGAAAAGCCGGAGGCCTTCCGGCACATCGAAGAGATCATCGCCGTGGCCGACGCGATCATGGTGGCGCGCGGCGATCTGGGGGTGGAAACCTCGCCGCAGGACGTACCGCTGATGCAGAAGACCATCATCCGCCAGTGCAACATCGCCGGCAAACCGGTGATCACCGCCACGCAGATGCTGGAGTCCATGATTACCAATCCCCGTCCGACCCGCGCTGAAGCAAACGATGTCGCGAACGCTATTCTGGACGGGACCGATGCGGTGATGCTCTCGGCGGAAACCGCTGCCGGTCAATACCCGGTCGAAGCTGTGCGGATGATGAAGGACATCGCCCTGAGCGTCGAGGCCAGCGACATTTTCAAAACCCTGATGCATAAAAACGTGCTGACCCAGGAAGAACTGCTGGCGAAGGCTTGCTTGCGGATCGAAGACGCCGTCCATTTCGCCACCATGGATCTGGCCGACAAGGTCCGCGCCCGCTCCATCGTCGGTTTTACCAACAGCGGGGCGAGCGTGCTCGGTCTGGCCAAATTCCGGCCGTTGGCGCCGCTGATCGCCTTCAGTTCGAAGGTGGCCACCCTGCGCAAGCTGGCCCTGGTCTGGGGCGTGACGCCGCTGCAACTGGGCGCCGTCGTTACCTCCGTGGACGATCTGCTCAGTTCCGCCACCGAATTCCTGCTCAACAAGGGCATGGTGCGAGAAGGTGAGATCGTGGTGTTCACCGCCGGCGTCCCGATCGGCATATCCGGCGGCGCCAACATGATTAAGGTGGTGAGGGTGGAACGGGCGGATTGAAAAAACAGGGTCGGACACGATATTTCCCGCCGTTTCCCACGGTGCATCCAAAACCGGCCGGACCGCGTAATATCAATTCCAGGTAGATGTTGATTTTTGACCTTGTGGGCTGGGATGGAGCGTAGCGCAATCCCAGCGGGAACGTTGCCCTGAAGCCACTGAATCGGCGCGACCTACTGGAGCACCCGCAAATGAATACTCGCAAACTCCTGCTCCTCCTGGTGTTAGCTATCCTGGTCGGCGCCTTCTTCGCCCTGGATCTGGGACGGTTTTTCAGCCTGGACTACTTCAAGTCCCAACAGGCGGCCATCGAAGCCTACCGCGCGACGCAACCGGCACTGACGGCGGGGATCTTCTTGGCGGTCTACGTCGCGGTCACCGGGCTGTCGCTGCCGGGCGCGGCGATCATGACCCTGGTCGCCGGCGCGATCTTCGGCTTGCTGTGGGGCACGATCATCGTCTCCTTTGCTTCGACGATCGGCGCCACTCTGGCCTTCCTCGTCGCCCGCTTCGTGCTGCGCGACTGGGTGCAGGGCAAGTTCGGCGACAAGCTGAAAGCGATCAACGCCGGAATCGAAAAAGAGGGCGGCTTCTACCTGTTCACCTTGCGGCTGATCCCGATCTTTCCGTTTTTTGTGATCAACCTGGTCATGGGCCTCACCCCTATCCGCACCCGGACTTTCTACTGGGTCAGCCAGCTCGGCATGTTGGCCGGCACCCTGGTCTACGTGAACGCCGGCACCCAATTGGCGCGGATCGACTCGCTGCAAGGCATCCTGTCGCCGGGTTTGTTGCTCTCTTTCGTCCTGCTCGGTCTGTTCCCACTAATTGCCAAACAGATCGTCGCGATGGCGAAGGCGCGGCGGGTTTATGCGAAATGGCGAAAACCGAAGCGCTTCGACCGTAACCTGGTGGTGATCGGCGCCGGTTCCGCCGGGCTGGTGACCGCCTACATCGCCGCCGCGATCAAGGCCAAGGTAACCCTGATCGAAAAGCACCGGATGGGCGGCGACTGTCTCAACACCGGTTGTGTTCCGTCCAAGGCGCTGATCCGTTCGGCCAAGCTGCTTTCGCACATCCAGCGTTCCGCGGAATTCGGCCTTCGCCGGACCGAGGCCGAGTTCGACTTCGCCGAGGTGATGGAGCGGGTCCAGCGGGTGATTCGGACCGTCGCGCCGCACGACTCGGTGGAACGCTACACTGGGCTCGGCGTGGACGTGGTCGAGGGCACGGCGAAAATCACCTCACCCTGGACAGTGGAAGTCGCCACCGCCGAAGCAACGCGGACGCTGACCACCCGCGCCATTGTCATCGCCGCCGGCGCTCGACCGTTCGTGCCGCCGATTCCGGGGCTGGCGGAGGTCGGCTGCCTCACGTCGGATAACGTCTGGAATTTGCGCGAGTTGCCGAAGCGCTTGGTGGTGCTGGGCGGCGGGCCAATCGGTTCGGAACTGACCCAGACCTTCGCCCGGCTCGGTAGCCAGGTCACCCAGGTGGAGATGGCGCCGCGCATCCTGATGCGCGAGGACCCGGAAGTTTCGGAATTGGTCACGCAGCGTTTCCGCGCGGAAGGCGTCACCGTGCGGGTCAACCACCAAGCCAAGCAGTTCGTGGTGGAGAACGGTGAGAAGGTGCTGATCGCCGAGCACGACGGCCAGGACTTGCGTGTCCCCTTCGATGCGGTGCTGGTCGCGGTGGGGCGGGTGGCCAACACCACCGGCTACGGGCTGGAGGAACTCGGTATTCCCACCACCCGCGCCCGCACCGTGGAAACCAACGCGTACCTGCAAACGCTTTATCCCAACATCTATGCCGCCGGCGACGTGGCCGGACCGTTTCAGTTTACCCATACCGCCGCCCATCAGGCGTGGTACGCGGCGGTGAACGCCCTGTTCGATCCGCTCAGGAAATTCAAGGCGGACTACTCGGTCATTCCCTGGTCCACCTTCGTCGATCCCGAAGTGGCCCGGGTCGGTCTGAACGAGCAGGAGGCGAAGGCGCAGGGCATCCCCCACGAGGTCGCGGTGTATGGCCTCGACGATCTGGATCGCGCCATCGCCGACGGCGAGGCCCACGGCTTCGTCAAGGTGCTGACCGTGCCGGGCAAGGACAAGATCCTCGGCGTGACCATCGTCGGCGAACACGCCGGCGACCTGCTGGCCGAGTACGTGCTGGCCATGCGCCACGGCATCGGCCTGAACAAAATCCTCGGCACCATCCACATTTATCCAACGCTGGCCGAAGCCAACAAGTACGTGGCCGGCGTCTGGAAGAAAGCCCATGCCCCCGCGAAACTGCTGGCCTGGGTGGAGCGCTTTCACACTTGGCGGCGCGGCTGAACGCGGGAGCAATACGATGAAAAAATTCCGGCTGTTACTTCACCCGTCCTGAATTGACGGGTAAGGCGTTTGGGAGTCGGCCCAGAAGCAGAACACCGCGGTCGCCGCCAAGCGGCTGGACCTGCTGATCGACGTCTAGCGCCGGCAAGTGGCGCATTACGTCGGCGAACCAGGCCGGCTATCGGCAATGGGTGACTGCCGAGCGGGTGTCTCCCCACGCTCCGTTACCGCCACCACGCCGCACTTCAATGGATGAAGCTGCCGGCTCTGGCGATGCCGACGAGGCCCACCATGATCCAGAAGGCATTCAGCAAGGTATAAGCGGAATCCCGTTTCAATGCGGCGCACCAGGTCAGCAGGACCGCGTCGATGGTGTTGAAGATCCAGACAAACATAAACGGGCTTTCCGGTCCCAGCCAACTGACCAGGCTAAAGCTGAAAATGCGCATCAGGACCCCGATCATCTCAAGGATTTTCAGATGCGCGACAACGAACTGATTTAGTTTGAGAACATTCAATGGCCTCTCCCGTCTGGCTGACCGTGGAGAATCACCCACCGCCTTCTCAAGGGGCCACCATACCCGAAATCGAACGGGACCAGCGTGATCATGGATAACGCCCTGTCCTGTTGAAAATCAGAATGATAGCCAACGCTCCTCGGCAAAACGTCTCGCACGGCCCGCCATCCTTATCCCCGTCCAGTGATCCCACCCTGGCTATTTCTTCCCCGGCGTGGGGCGCTTGGCGGGGGTTGGCGGCGGCGGGACATCTTCCGGCTTCCGGTAGTCGCCGATGACGCCTTTCAGCGGGCAAAGGGCGACGATGGGACATTTCTGGCAACTGGCCACGAGGGCGATGGGACATAAGGTCATTGGATGACTCCGTTGGTTGAGGGTGGTACTCAGGGGTTGGCGGGCCACCGGCCGTCGCCTGGAAATCACGCCCGCGCGGGGCTATGTTTAAACAGTCTCGGTGAATACGCCAGGACATCAGATGCATTTTAAGGGGCGGGTGATCCCGCGCGAGATCGCCCGCCCGCTTTTTTTCAGGTCCGCCCCTTCAGCGACATCTTGATAGATCCCATTGCCGGGGAAGCTGGCGCTTCTGGCGCTTTCGGTTCCGGCGCGGGTGGGATCGCCGCGTCTGGCTTGGCCTTCCGCTCGAACACCTGCACCGCCGGGTTCGTCAGCCGGAACCCGCCCGCGATGGATTTCTCCATGGACTAAACGCCGACCGCCGCCGTCACCCGCCGCTGCGAAATCGCCAGCCACCCGGCCAGTCCGATAACCAGGATGGGATAGAGGGTCGAGATCCGGTAAATCTGCTCCAGAGCCAGCCATTCCCGCAGCGGGCCGATTACGAACGACCCCAGTCCTACCCCGACCATCAGCGCGGCGATCAGCATGGACGATACCCAGGCCACCTGATCGGGGAATCGCGCCGAAGCCAGCGTGATGGTCAGCGGGAAAAAGGCCGAGCAGGCCAGCCCCGCCAGCGCGAACAGCCCCAGCCCCAGCGCTGGCGTATGCGCGCCGGGCAGCAGCAGAAACGCGACAGCCATCAACACCGGCAGCGCCAGCCAGATCACCTGGGGCGCGACCCGAACCACCAGCACCGCCACCAGCAGGCGTCCCGTCACCATCGCGGCCCAGAACACCGACAGGGCCAGCGCCGCCACGCCCGCCGGCAGAGCCTTGGCCTCCCGCAGGTAAATCACCGCCCAGTTGCTGAAGGTGCCCTCGGCGAAGGCGTACAGCACGGCGATGGCGGCGAAGGTCCAGAACGCGCCGGAAGTCAGCGGCGGGTTTGGCGCGGCGCTCCGCGCCACGATGGCGCCAGCCTCTTCCACAGGCAAGCGAACCCTGGCGGCCATCAGCGCCAGCAGCACGCTCAAGGTCAGCAGCAGCAGGGGAAAACCGCTCCACCAGCCCACCCGGCCAAAGCCATCCGCCAGCAGCGGCCCCACCATCAGGCCAAGACCCAGCAGGGTGTGCAATGCGACCACGGCGGCTGGGGCGCGCTGCGGAAAGAAGCGGGGCGGATAGCTGTTCAGCGGCGCACCACCCAGTCCGAAACTCAGTCCCAGCATCGCCGTACCCATCAGAATGGTCGGAAACGCCAGCGCCGGCATAACCCAGACACTCGCCGCCAGGGCCAGTTGCGACAGTCCGTTGCCCGCCGCCGTTAACCATAGCAGGGGTTGCAGACCCAGCCGGCGGGCCAGAGTGCCGCCGGCCACCGCGCCCAGCACCGCCAGCGCAACCTGCGGCAGGAAGATGGCGCCATACTGGGCGTCGGTGAAACCGTGCATCTGTTTCAACACGGCGCTGCTGGCGGGGAAGCTGACCAGCGTCAAGCCTTGCAGAAAGGCGATGAGATACACCGCGAGCAGCGCTGGTTTGTTCACGACAGTTTGCTTCAGCATGGCGATGCTCCCTATTCGCGCCCGCCGGTAATCAACCGGGTGCCGCGCTTGAAGGTGAGATAGGCCCAGAACCATTCAATGGCCACGGATAGCCGTTTGCGCGTATCCACCAGAAACAGCAGGTGCGCGACGCCCCACAGCCACCAGGCCAGCGCGCCGCTCAGCCGGAACGGGCCGAGATCCACGACGGCAGCCTGCCGACCAATGGTGGCGAGATTGCCCATGTGGCGGTAACGGAACGGCGGCGACGCACGGCCCTCCAGACGGGCCTTGATGGCGCGGGCGACGTAAGCGCCCTGTTGCTTGGCTGCCGGCGCCAGCCCCGGCACCGGGTTGCCGTCCCAGGCTTCACTCAGAGTGGTGTCGCCGACGGCGAACACGTTGGGCCAACCCGGCGCGGTCAAATCCGGCCCCACTTTGAGCCGACCGACGGCGTCGGCTTCGCCCTGAAGCCACTGGGCGGCGGGCGAAGCCATCACCCCCGCCGCCCAGAACACGGTGCGCGCGCCGATCCGCTGGCCAGACACCAGCACGCCGTCGGCGTCAATCTGTTCCACCCGGCTCTTGGTCAGAACCTCCACGCCCAGCGCTTGCAGCGACCGCGCCGAAACCGCCGAGAGCGTTTCCGGGAAGGCGGGCAGCAGGCGCGGCGCGGATTGCACCAGCAGCACCCGCGCCTTGGCGGGATCGATGTGGCGGAACTCGCCGGCCAGGCCGTGCCGGGCCAGTTCGGCAATCGCCCCGGCCAGTTCCACCCCGGTCGGACCGCCGCCGACGATGACGAAGGTCAACAACTGCTGCCGCTCCTCGGGATCGGCGCAGTTCTCCGCCTGCTCGAACGCCAGCAACAGGCGACGGCGGATCTCGGTGGCGTCGTCAATCTGCTTCAGACCCGGAGCGTAGGGTTCCCAGTCGTCGCGCCCGAAATAGCTGTGGCGCGCGCCCGTGGCCAACACCAGATAGTCGTAGCCGACGCGGCTGCCGTCGCTCAGGATCACCTGGCGCGCGGCGGCGTCCACGGTCGCCACCTCACCCAGCACCACCCGCACATTGTGCTGATCGCGGAACATCGCCCGGATCGGCGTGGCGATGTCGGCCGGCGACAGGCTGGCGGTCGCCACCTGATACAGCAGCGGCTGAAACAGGTGGTAGTTGCGCCTGTCAATGACGGTGATCCGGCAGGCCGCCCGCCGCAGACCGTGCGCCGTCTTCAGCCCGCCAAAGCCCGCGCCGACGATGACCACATGCGGCGCATCCGCCAAGGCTGCGTCGGACCAGCTTTCGAGTGGCGGGAACCAGTGGGCCAGTTGCCGTTTCAGCACAGCGTCGGCGGCAATCGGCCCCGGTCCGCGCAGCGCGATCAGACCCAGCAGCAGGCATTGATACAGCCGGTCGAGATTCCGGAGTTCGTCCGCGCCCATGAAACCCGCGCCAAGCAACGCAAGCATCGCGCCGAGCGCGGCCAGCCGGGTCGCCAGCCCCAAGGCCAGCAAGGGGCTGACGAATCCGAGCGCCGCCTCCGCCAGCGAGCGTCCGATCAGGACCGGGGTAAACCACAGGGCCGCCAGCCAGAGACGCAGCGCGAGTAGATAGAGCGGGCCGAGGGTGCGGGTCATGAGGGCATACAGACGACCCAGCGGTTTGACCAGCGGCAGCGCCGAAGTGGCCAAGCCCGACGCCAGCAACCGATCCAGCGACAGCGGCCCCGCCCCCATCACGACATACCAGCCGAACAGCGCCGCCCAGTAGAGGTGCTGATCCAGCGCGCGATACTCGAACTGGATCACCAGCGACAGGATCAGCAATGGAATCGCGGCCAGCCGGGTCGCCAGCCCCAGCGCCAGCAACACCGGCCCGACGACTTCGATGGCGACGCCCAGCGTGGCCGCCGTGGCCGGATCAAGCCAGGACACCGGATATTCGTAGGTGGCCAAGGTGAGCGCGTTGTCCCAGTTGGCCAGCTTGAGAATGCCCGACACCCAGAATGCCTGCGCCAGCCAGAGCCGGATCGCCAAATCCAGGAACGGGTAGAGCGTGACCTCGGCGACGCGCAACGCATCGTCCGCCTGGCCGAGGAACGCCGCGATGAGATTGGCCCGCCGATGACGGACGGCGGCGACGGTTGCGGTCAGCATGGCTTAGATCTCCACCGCGCTCGTGGCCGGGGTCGCGGTAGGGGCGACCGGCCGGTCGCCCCTACGATTGCCATCTGCTGGCTCCAACGACCGGCCGGTCGCCCCCACGGTCGCCATCTGCTGGCTCCAGAACGCCGGGATGTCCTCCCGGTAACGGCGCATGACCAGATTCGCCAGCAGGCCGGTCCAGCCGGTTTGATGCGCCGCGCCCAATCCCTGGCCGGTGTCGCCGTGAAAATACTCGTAGAACTGCAACCGATCGCGCCAGTGCGGATCATGCTGGAACGGACTGTCGGCGGGAAACGCGGGCATGAGCCCGTTCGAGTCACGGCGGTAAATGTCCACCAGCCGCTCGGCGATCAGCGTGGCGATTTCCTTCAGGTTCAGTTGCCGGTCGCCCAGACTGGGTACGGCGATAGTGAAATCGTCGCCGAGGAAGCGATGAAACTTCTCCAGCGCCTGCACCAGGGTGTAGTTGGTCGGCAGCCAGATCGGGCCGCGCCAGTTGGAGTTGCCGCCGAACAGCCCGGAGTTGGATTCGCCGGGCACGTACTCGATCAGCGCCTCGCCGACGCCGGGCAGCGTTCCCAAATTCTTCTGGATAGCGTGGAGGCGGCTGACGCTGCGGATGCCGTGCGGCGACAGGAATTCATCCTCGCGCAGCAACCGTTTCAGGATACGCGGCAGCATCCGGTCCGTGACCAGCGACAGCAGATGCTCGCCCCGGTCGTTTTCCCAGTTTGGGCAGTTGCAGATGATGCTGCCGTCGAATACGCCGTGGCGATGCTGACGCAGCAGTTCGCGGAAACGGGGAACCTTGGCCAGGATGCGCCGATCCACCACTTCGCAGGCGAACAGCGGGATCAACCCGACCCAGGAATACACGTCGATCCGTTGGCTTTGGCCATCTGGCCCGGTCACCAGATCTTTGAAAAAGCCCGCTTCCGGGTCCCACAGCGGAACATGCTGGCCGCTCTGGCCGCCGATCGTGTAGGCGATAGCGAGAAACTGTTTATAAATCTGAATCGCCATCGCCTCGTAGTCCGAGTCTTCGGTCGCCAGTTCCAACGCGATCACCGTCATGTTCAGCGCGAACATCGCCATCCAGCCGGTCGCGTCGGCCTGCTGGAGCGTGTAGCCCGCCGGTAGCGGATGCGAGCGGTCGAACACCGAAATGTTGTCCAGGCCCAGAAAGCCGCCTTCGAACACGTTGTTGCCGTCGATGTCCTTGCGATTGATCCACCAGGCGTAATTCAGCAGCAGCTTGTGAAACACCCGCTGGAGAAAGTTGAGGTCGCCCCGGCCCCGCTGCACCCGCTCCGCCCGGAACGCTTTCAGCGCGCCCATGGCGTGAACCGGTGGATTGACATCGCCGAACGCCCATTCGTAGGCGGGAATCTGGCCGTTGGGGTGCAGGTAGTTTTCTTTCAGCACCAGTTCGATCTGATCCTTGGCGAAATCCACGTCCACCAGCGACAGGGCGGCGCAGTGGTAAGCCAGATCCCAGGCCGCGAACCAGGGGTATTCCCACTTGTCGGGCATCGAGATGATATCGCTGGCCTTGAGATGCCGCCAAGTGCGGTTGCGGCCCCACTTGCGCTCTTCGGGCGGCGGGAAATGGTCGCCGTCCAGCCAGCGGGCCACGTCGTAATGAAAGAACTGCTTGCTCCAGATCATGCCGGCCAACGCCTGGCGCAGAATGCGCTGGTCCTCGACCGTGGCTTCGGGCAACAGATCGCGATAAAACCGATCCGCCTCGCTCTGGCGCAGGGCGAACACCGCTGGAGACGGTGCGAAGGGCTGGGTTAGCGGCGCGGCGCTCAGCACGAGTTCAATTTGAGCTTGCTGGCCGCCGGCCACGGTCAGCGTGTGCCAGGCAGCGAATTTGGCGCCTTCCATCGCGGGATTGACTGCGTCTTGCTCGCCGTTCACCACCCGGCGATGGAAGCTGTCCTTGACGTAGGGCGTGGCATTCGCCAGCCCCCACAACCGTTGCGCGTTGTGTTCGTTCTCGGTGTACAGCGGCTCGGCGGACTGCCGACCGTACAAGTGATACTCACCCAAGGTCGGATGTTCGGCGCGCACCGCCCAAGCCGCTCCCTCCGGCGCAGCGATGGCGCGCAAGGTCGGTTTGGCCGGTGGCGGTCTGATCGTTTTAACCGGATCGCCGCGCAGTTCCGCCAGCGCCCGCTTTTTCTCCTCATCGCCCCAAGCCCAGGTGTTGCGGAACCAGAGTTGCGGCAGCAGGTGCAGGGTCGCCGTTTCAGGTCCGCGATTGCTCACGGTGATGTGGATATGAATCTCGTCGGGGCCGGCCTTGGCGTAGCTCACTTCCATGTCCCAGTAGCGGTTGTCGTGGAAAACGCCGGTGTCCAGCAGATTGAATGGCGGGTCCAGCCGGCCCCGGCGGCGGTTTTCCTCCACCAGTCCGCCGTAGGGATATTCAGCCTGCGGATACTTGTACAGGTAGCGCAAATAGCTATGGCTGGGGGTGGCGTCGAGATAGAAGTAGTATTCCTTGACATCCTCGCCGTGGTTGCCCTGATTGCCGGTTAGGCCGAACGCCCGCTCCTTGAGGATCGGGTCGCGACCGTTCCACAGCGCGAGGGCGAAGCACAGCCGCTGCTGCTCATCGCAAATGCCGCCCAGGCCGTCTTCGTTCCAGCGGTAGGCCCGCGACCGGGATTGATCGTGGTCGAGATGTTCCCAGGCTTCGCCGTGGGCGCTGTAGTCCTCGCGGACCGTGCCCCAGGCCCGTTCCGAAAGATACGGCCCCCACAGCCGCCAGTTTTCCTGACCTTCGTGCTGTCGTTCCAAGCGCAGGCGCTCGGGGTTGTCGATGGGAATCGTGGCCTTCATTGAGGTTTCTCCAGAATAGGGGTTGCACGGGGTGAGAGGTCGTTCGTGACCGATGAGCCATTACGCCATCTCTTGGGAAAATTCCTTGCCTGGGAATGAGATAGCCCCATCGATCAAATATTCGCCCCTTGAAGCAGCAACACTTATGCCACTGGATAAATTTCAGAAAAATCATTGATAATTAACATCATGCATCTTGGCCGTTGAACTTTGGTCGAGGACGGGGGCTGCGAAATATCGTAGAACCGCTAAATGCAGTGGATTTGGCAGTTATTCCCGAAAAGCGGCCAAACTCCGCCGCCCTGCTGGCGAGAAGCTATACTTGTGACAGCAGTCCAGGTAAAGGCGCAGCCGCTGGTGAGAATGCAGACGTTGCCCGGCCAGGATGTTTTGCTGCGCCAACCGCACCTCGTAGGACGGGCGAGTTCCTGGGGACGGCGAGCAGGGCGGGATTTCCAGGGTTGGAAGGCTGGCGATGAATGTTATGCTGCTGGTGAAGGCCAGCAGGATCAAATAGTTCCTGTCAACCACGGCAGATTGTGGTAGATAGGCGGAAACTACATAATCACTTGTTCATTCCGACAGCCTATGGATAAGCTAATGA
>JBATNZ010000226.1:0-2860 GCA_049290615.1 Candidatus Contendibacter sp. | reverse complement strand
CAAAAAACCACGGCTGGAGAGAAATCAATTCAAAGGTCACCCTCATGTATCGACGGCTAAGCTTCTCAAAGGAATCACCCCAAAGGTAGTGGCTGGGAAGGCAGCCTAAATGACCTTAAAAGGGCTGACGTAATCCGGGTTAAACAACCCGATGCGTTGCAGAGGATTGCGAGCGAGCAATTTTTCCCCGTAGCGGCGCATGTCGCCTTGAAACCAGAACCGCACCGGCACCATCATCCCGACTTTAGGTCGGGCAATAATCGCTTCCGGCACTAAATCCCGCACCGCCTTTTTAAGAACGCTTTTTTCCACCGCGCCTTCCAGTTTTATCCCTGACGGACAACTCATGCTGGTTTCGATGATCCGCCGGGAGAACAGCGGCGGCAGCGCCAACACGCCATGCGCCGAAGTCATTTTTTCCACCTTGACCAGAATCAGATTGGCGCCCTTGAGCCGGATATTCATGCTCATCAGCTTGTTGACGAAATCCTGCGGTTGCGCTGCCTGGAAAAACGGTTCCAGCAGACTGACCAAGGCATCATCGCCACCGGCTTCCCGCAGCAGCGCTGGGTCCAGCAACGCGCCGAGGTCTTGATAACCGCGCTGGAAAGCGCGCAGGTAATTGCGTTCCAGCCAGCCGGTCGGCGGATCGCCCGGCAGCGGGCCGTAGAGCCGGGCCAACAGCATCGGCAGATTTTTAGGACCGCCGAAGCAGGGATCGCCGCCCTCGCCATTCAGAACGATGTTGGCGACTTGGGCCGCCGCCTGCGCCAGCAGATAATTGGGCACCGTCACCGGATCGCCGATGGGATCATCCAGCCGCCAGATAATTTCGCGCAGTTGTTCAAGAAAACCGGCGGGGCGGATTTCCAGCCAATGATGATCGGTGCGGTAACGATCCACCATCAACTGCACGAAGTCGTTTTCCCGAGCGTACTCCGCGCCGAAATGCACCGAGAAAGTCGGAATCCGCGCTTCCGGCAACTGGTGCGCGGCGGCGGCCAGAACCGCGCTGGAGTCAATGCCGCCCGACAGAAACACCACCGGAGCTTGACCTGGACTGACCGCAAGGCATTCGGCTACGGATTGCTCCAAGGCCGTGCGCACCAGAGCGGGATACTCTTCCGACGGGCGTGGCGATTCCGCTTCCAGGGTTTCAAAGCAGAAATGCCGCCGCACTCGCGCTTGGCCGTGACGGAAATGCAGGATAGAACCCGGCTGCAATTCCTCGATACCGGTGAACATCGTATTGGCGCCTGGAATAAAGCTGAAACTCAGATATTCCGGCAATGCCCCGGCGCGCATTCGGCGTGGCAGCGTTGGATCGGCGAATAGCGCCTTGATCTCGCTGGCGAACAGCAACCGGCCCTGATGCACAGTCCAGTACAGGACTTTGACGCCAGCCGGATCGCGCAGCAGATAGAAGGTGTCGTCGCGGCTTAAAGCCAGCACAAAACCGCCCGTCAGTCGCTCAAGACCCGCCTCGGTGGCTTGACCCAGGCTCGTCAGCAACCGTTCAGCGGTGCGGATTCCGGGATCGTCATTTTCAGCCAGCGCCCCGGCGTTAAACAGAACGCCGCCATAGCCGAGCACATTTTGGCCGTGTCGGGCCAGTTGGAATTCGCGATTCCAGGAGGCTATCCCGTGGCCGAGTTCCACCGTATCACCGGTCGTGGTGATGCCACTGACCCGTTCCCAGCCCAGCGGACAACGCTGCGCCAGCAACGCCGCCATCCGCGCCAGCAAACCCTCTATCGGCGGACCGCAATAACCAAACAGGCAAGACATAGCGCTACCTGCCTCTTACCGTGTATTCAGCCATAATCCACTTCAACGCCAATCTCGCCCGATGCGTCCGCGGCCGCCAAGACCAGCGCCCCGCTGATCACCGCCGCGCCCAACAGACCCAACAGCGGTTTCGGTCCCATGCAATCCACCGGAATCCGGTGGCCGGCGCTGAGCATTTTGGTATGTTGGGCACTCAAGACGCCTTCTTTGACTTGATCGTTAACGGGCAGCCAAGGCAACCGAATCTTGTGGTTGAGCGCGGAGCTGGACAGTCCCAAATCAACCAGGCGATGACCCGCCAGTATCCAGTGCGGATCCGCCGTTAGTTGCGCGCTCAAATGAAATCCTCTCAGCGAGGCATCGTGCAGCAGTTGCACCGGAGTGTCGGGATGGTGGCGCAGAAAGTTCTGACAGGCGTTAGCCACCCATTCCGGGTAACCGGAGCGACTGACCACAGCCGTTTTTGTGGTGAGGTGGAAGCGGTTGCGAACCAGGAGATCCACCAGTTCATCGCGTTCCACCACTAGAATCCGCTCTGGCGCATAGTGCAAATCCTGAAGATCAACCGCTGCGGTTTGCTGCCGGAAAGCCATACCGTCCGCGAGTCCGGTGATCGGGTGAGCCTGATGATAGCGGTCAATGAGCGCGCGAGCCTTGTGAAAAGGTAACGCGGTTTTTCGCCACTGGCTCGTCCCAATGGCGAAGAGTAGCCCGACAACGAGCGCAATGAGGCTGATTCCCCAGTGATGGGTCACGAAGAACAACCCCAGTGCGATGACCGTGACAAAGATGATGCCACCGATCAGTCGTCGCTTTCCGCGCCAGAATCGGCAGATTTCCAGCGCCAGTTGGGTGGCAGTGAAGGCATGCTGGCCGTTGTCCGACAGCCGCTGAATCATCTGCCGCAGGCTGAAATCGCTAATCTTGTCGTCTTTTTTCCTGAAATAGAACTTACGCATTGACAAGCATTGTATAATGTGCCTAGCAAGTTGAACCTTAGCCATGGATGTTTTCGTTGATGAGAGAAATCAGTCGCCCCTCTACAGCCCGTTGTACTTTAGCGACGTATGTA
>JBATNZ010000225.1:0-7431 GCA_049290615.1 Candidatus Contendibacter sp. | reverse complement strand
GGGAGAAGCACCCGCCTCGGCCGATGCCGGTTCGGCGAATCTGGAAGCCAGCGAGGAAAGCGAGGAAAGCGAGGAAAGCGAGGAAGGATCGGCGGCCAGCGAGCAGGGCCAGGAACCCATGAAACCCGATGAGTGGGTCGCATCAACGCCGCCGCATCCCACCACGGGATCGTCCGTCACGGCGGCATCCCCGGCACGGCGGATTCGCAGCGGTCGCCCGCGCCTGCCCCGCGAGGTGCTCGCCGCCGCCAGAGCCGCCGCATCCGAGACCACCACACCGTCCCCGACGAAAGAGCCACTCGCGCCGCCACCGCCACCGCCACTGGAATATCCCATCGCCGAGGAAGACGCCGCGCTGGCGGATCACCTCACGATAACGGTGCCTGAATTGGCACCCGAACCGGCGGTCGAAGCGCCGGCGAATGAATCCATGGCCCCGACGCTCGAACCGGTCGCACCCGCCGAAACCAGCGAACTTCCCGTGGAACCTGCGCCCGCCGCGATGTCCGAAGCATCGTCCCAACCCGATGCCGGCCAAGCTGAAGCGCCCGCCCTCTCCATGCCAGAGCACGCGATCGGCAACTCGCCGCCGATGGAAGAAACCGTTGCGGTTCCGGTCACCATCGAAACCGAGGCGGCCACCACCACGACCGTCACCGCTGAAGCCGCTACCGACGACGCCCCGCCCCTGGTGGAACCGGCCGAACCCGTGGCCGAGGCGACGACGGAACCGGCCGCGCCGACGTCGATGCCATCGCCGGAACCTGACACCGAGGACAAACCGGCGGTTTGATGGTTCAAGCACAAAGGGGCTGAAATTCCAGCCCCTTTGGTTTCCGGCGGACCACGATCAAATCCGGTAACGCTCCCGAATCTGGATCAGCAAGCCCTGCGCCGCTTCCTCGACCAGATCCATGACCCGTTCGAACCCGCCCGAACCTCCGTAGTACGGATCCGGCACTTCCCGCTCGGGCAAATC
This sequence comes from Candidatus Contendibacter sp., assembly GCA_049290615.1. Taxonomy (GTDB): domain Bacteria; phylum Pseudomonadota; class Gammaproteobacteria; order Competibacterales; family Competibacteraceae; genus Contendibacter. Next base: position 6,452 of record JBATNZ010000225.1, on the reverse strand, counting down.
CGGGGCGAAATCCAGGAACAGTTGAACGCGGCGCTGCGACTCCTGATCCTGGTTCCGGCCCAGGGCCAACAGATGCTCGAAATTGTCCCGGTCCATCGCCAGCACATAATCGAATTCGGCCAGATCCTCGACGGTGACCTGCCGGGCGCGAAGGCTCCGCAAATCCACTCCCCGGCGCAAAGCCATCGCCTGGCTGCGCGTATCGGGCGGCGCGCCGATATGGTAAGAATGAGTGCCAGCCGAATCCACGTAGATCCTTTCGCTCAGGCCGACGTCTTCCAGCATCCGCCGGAATACGCCTTCGGCCATCGGGGAACGACAGATGTTGCCCATGCAGACAAAAAGAACCTTAACCATCGCTTTCGCCTTTGCCTCATCCGGACAGCGCGATGTTGCGAACACCGCGCGCGCCGCTTGCAGAATTCTGGAACCGATCACCCTGGACGACCGCTCATGTTGCAACTGGATCCCGAGAAGCTGAAAACCCTGCTGGGCCGTTCCCTGAGCTATCAGGGCGTTCCCTGCCAGGTTATCGAACTCCTGACCGAGGAGGAACCGCCCGCCCTGGTGCTGCGCGACGCCCGCGACCGCAAGGTCATTCAGCCCAACCAGTACGGCGACGCCGTCGGCTGGGCGCCGCAAACCTTTACCGTCGCCATGCTCGACGTCCGCCGCGACCGTTTCAATCCCGATCTACCGGAACTGGCCGGGTTCGACCTGCTGGCCTGAGCGTTCCCATTGGGCCGCCGCCCGCGCCAAATCGGCCTCGGTATCCACGCCGGGCGGCGGCGTTGCGTTTGCCTCGGCGACGTGAATGCGGATGCCGTGCCATAGCGCGCGCAATTGCTCCAGCGACTCGGCCTGCTCGGCCGGCGCCGGCGTCAATTCCGGATAGCGGCGCAACACCGCCACCCGATAGGCGTACAAACCGATATGGCGCAACCAGGCGGTATCAGTCGGCAGTTCGGCCAACCCCGCCCCACCGGCCCGAAACGCTTCCCGATGCCAGGGAATCGGCGCGCGGCTGAAATATAGCGCATAGCCCTGGGCGTCGCGCACCACCTTGACCGCGTTCGGATCGAACACTTCGGCCGGTTCGCGGATGCGGGCGCAGGCGGTGGCGATGCCGGCGTCGGGATGCGTCACCAAGCCCAGCGCCACCTGTCGCACCAGGGCCGGCGGCATGCCCGGCTCGTCGCCCTGCACGTTGACCACGATGGCGTCGTCCGGCCAGCCGAGCCGGGCCGCTGCTTCCGCCAGCCGGTCGGTGCCGGATGGATGATCGGGCGAGGTCATGCACACCGTCGCGCCGAACCTCTCGGCCGCCGCGCGAATGCGCGCATCGTCGGTGGCGATCACCACCTCCAGCGCGCCGCTGGCCCGGGCCTGGCGGTAGACGTGCTCGATCAGCGGCCGGCCAGCCAGCAGCCGCAACGGCTTGCCCGGCAAGCGGGTCGAGGCGTAACGGGCCGGGATCGCGACCCGGAACTGGAGTTCGACCTCACCCACTCGAACCCACCTCGTCATCGCTCAGGGCGCGCGCCTCGGCTTCCAGCATCACCGGAATGCCGTCGCGAATGGGGTAAGCCAGCCTGCTCTCCTTGCAGATCAGTTCCTGTCGCGCCTTGTCGTAGATCAGCGGAGCCTTGCTGACCGGGCACACCAGAATGTCCAGCAATTTCTTGTCCATCGCCTTTCACCTCATCACCGATAGGTGGCGCGGGCGGGGTTCGCCTTACCCGCCGACTCGCGCCGGAATGCTCGCGCCGGATACCCTTGGCCATGGCCACCGATGCCAGCCGCTTGAGCAGATCTTCCTCGAAGGCCGGTTCCAACCGCGCGCTGACCGGCACGTACCAGCAGCCCTCCGGCGCGAAGGCCTGGCATTTTACCGCATCCTTCTCGGTCATCAGCACCGGCAAATCCTGGGGGAAATGCAAATCCTCGGGGCGGAAGGCGTGATGGTCGGGGAAAGGATGCTCCAGAATACGCAGCCGGGCGTGGCGCAAATGGTCGAAAAACCGCCCCGGATCGCCGATGCCCGCCACCGCATGTACCGTACTCTGGCTAAATCCGGCCAGCGAGACGCTGATGCCGGAATCGGTCAGATTGACCGCCCGGTCGCCGCGCAGGCACATGAGATACTCGCTGCCGCGGGCCGCGCCGTTGCCGACCACGAAATCCACCTCGCGCAGGCGGGAAGGCGGCTCCCGCAGCGGCCCGGCGGGCAGGCAGGCGCCGTTGCCCAGCCGGCGGAAGCCGTCCACCACCGCGATTTCGAGATCGCGGCGCAGGCGGTAATGCTGCAAGCCGTCATCGCTCAGGATCACGTTGCAGCCATGGGTATCGAGCAAGGCCCGCGCCGCCGCCACCCGGTCCGGTCCCACTACGATTGGACAACGGCAGCGCCGCGCCAGCATCACCGGCTCGTCGCCGACCTGGCGCGGGTCGCTGTCGGCCATGACATGCCGCGGCCATTGCGCCGACTGGCCGCCATAACCGCGACTGATCACTCCCGGCTGGTACCCGGCCTCGCGCAACAATTCCACCAGTCGCGCCACCAGCGGTGTCTTGCCAGCGCCGCCAACGCTGATATTGCCGACCACGATCAGCGGCACGGGGACGGCTTCGCTGCGGCGCAGGCCATGCAGGTACAACAGCCGCCGCACCCGCGCCACCAGCCCAAACAACAGGCTCAGCGGCCACAGCAGCACCGCGACCCCGTTCAGCGAATAGCCGTAACGATCCAGAAAAGTCATGGCTCAGGGTCCGGTGAGGGTAAGACATTGAGGGTAGACGGCGGCGCGGGCGTGGCTACCGGCGCGTTCACCGTGGCGATGGCCAGTTGTTTGAGACCGAGTTGGCCGGCGACATCCAGCACCGTGACCACCGCCTGATGGGGCGTTTGGCCATCGGCGCGGACGATCAGCGGTAATTCCCGGCCCTGGGCGGCAGCCTGCAAGGGCGCTTTCAGGGCGGTGGCGTCCCGGCCATCCAGCCATTGCCCATTAACGGCATAACGACCGCTGGCGTCAATGTCCACTTCCAGTTGCGCCAGGTTGCTTGGCAGCGGCTGGCCCGAGGACTCGGGCAGCCGAATTTCCAGTTTCGACTCATTCCGCAGGCTGGTGGCGATCATGAAGAAGATCAGCAGCACCAGCACCACGTCGATCATCGGCACCAGATTAATTTCCGGTTCCTCGCGGCGACGGGGACGGAGGTTCATGGCTGCCGCTCCTTTCCGCCGGTTTCGGCGTCCAGCAGATCCACCAGTTGCAACGTCTCCTGTTCCATGCGCACCACCAGCTCGTCCACCCGCGCATTGAAATAACGGTAGAACAGCAGGCTGGGAATGGCGACGGTCAGGCCGGCGGCGGTGGTCACCAGCGCCTCGGCGATGCCGACCGAGAGCAGACTGAAATTACTGTTGCCCTGGGTCGAGACGATCTGAAAAATCTTGATCATGCCCGCCACCGTGCCGAGCAGGCCCAGCAGCGGACTGATGGCGGCGATGGTGCCCAGAGCGTTAAGGAAGCGTTCCAGTTCGTGCGCCACATGGCGGCCGGTATCCTCGACCCGTTCCCGCAGAATCTCCCGGCCCCGGCCACGGGTGGCCAGTCCCGCCGCGACGATCCGGCCCAGCGGCGAATGCAGCGGCAACGCTTCCACCTCCCGCGCATCGACGGCGCCCAGTCGCAACCAGCGGTCCAGGGTCGCCAGCAGTTGGGCGGGCAACACCCGCGCCCGGCGCAGCGCCAGCAACCGCTCGATGATGATAGTCGCCGCCGCCAGCGAACAGGCCAGGATCGGCAACATCAGCCAGCCGCCGGCCTTGATCAGTTCAATCAAATCCTGCCTCCAACATTCCGTGGTTTCAGCATTTTTCCACCATGGCCGTTCTTTAGACCAGCCGTCTAGCCGCTATTCTCCCACGAGTTGCGGGGCGTATGTAACCACTGACTGGCTCAGGTAAAAACCCGCATGGTGTTGCAACGCTTCCAGCAACGGTCGTAGCGCTGGTATGAAATTCAACTGCTTGGCGCGCACCAGCAAACCGACAACCCCCATGACCGCAAGACCTAGATGTTCGGCAGCCCGGCGTCCAGCCTGCTCATCGATCAAGACTAGATCAACATTCAATTGAAGCGCCAGCGTGATGGTTTCCGCCTCACCGAGATCGAGTTCAAGTCGTAAAGCGTCGACCGTGTGCCGGTCAAGAACGGCATGCGTCTTAATCCAAGGAGACCGTGCAACATCATCTGCGCCGGGCCAGGATTTTCCGTCAAAAGACAATTCGGCAGTCACCGCGTGGGGAATATGCAACTCGCTAAACAGCTTATGCAATAGATCGAACTGGCCTATGGCAGACAGGTTGGTCAACGGTGAGGTATTGCTAACAATGACTAACGCTTGTCCAGTTGCGCCCACGTCTGCATATCCTCATCTAAATCCGATGTGTCGTAGTGAGGTGAAATGTGCCGGCTCGCCAGCAGTTGGCGAAACTCCCAAAGGTTCATATCCGCCAGCTCGCGAGCATGGCCTATCGAAAGACGCCGCTGTTGATAGAGTTGCACGGCAAGCTCTATCCTGAGTTCGTCGGGCGTTACTCGCGCAGCCTGTAGCAATCGCTGTGGGATGTGAATGGCGACGGAAGCGCTCATGGTGTCTCCTTTTTAGGTAGCTGCTTATGCCAATCGAGTTGAGTTGACTTTATAAGTTATGCCGTGAATTTCCGAAAAAATGCCCGCATATCCAGTGGATGTCGTTGAAATGGGCTTGCATATCCATCGGTTGACCCAAACTCCAAGGCATGAAATCGACCAACATTCTGTCTGGACAATGGGTCCGCCTCACACCATCGCCCGCCGTGAACAGTCGCTCATTCAGCCAACAACGAACCCGCCGATTGTATTAAAATTCTTCTTACCTGGTAAGAAGAGAGTTCGCCATGAAAACCGTCACCGTCTCCGACAAAGGGCAGGTTGTTATTCCGGCTGAAATTCGCCGCCAGCTCGGGATCACCCCCGGCTGTCAGCTCGATTTCATCCTGGACGGCAACGCTATTCGTATCGAACTCAAGCGGCGCGTTCGTCCGACCCGCCCCGAGGAAGGCTACGGGATGCTGGTTTGCCAGCAACCGGGGCAACGGCATTTATCCGACTTCGATGTCGCCCAGGCCATGCGGGATGCGGTGAATGATCGCGCTTGACACCAACATCCTGGCCCGGTTTTACGTGGATGACCCGAACGATCCGGAAGCCGCGAAACAACGACCTGTCGCCCGACGAATTCTGGTTGAATCGCCCCAGCTATTCGTTCCTCTGACCGTGGTGCTGGAACTGGAATGGGTTCTGCGGGCGTTCTACGGCTTTGGCGCCCGTGAGTTTATCGGCGTCATCGAACATTTGCTGGGCCTTCCCAACGTCAGCGTCGAGGAATGGCCGCGCGTGGCCGATGCGCTGGTCTGGCATGGCCAGGGCATGGACTTTGCCGACGCCTTGCACTTGCGGGCCAGCAGTCATTGCGATGAGTTGCTCAGCTTCGATGATCGCCGTTTCGTCCGACGGGCGGCGCGGATCAAAACCAGCCCCATCGTCAAAGTGCCTGCCGCATAAGCACAATCGGTTCATGACAACTCTGCCTACGGCGCGGTCCAGTAATGGCGATACTCGCGCCGGTAGCGCTCCGGCTCCAGCGCTTGACCGGGTTCCAACCGGAAGGTGAGCGCGCCCTCGTCGGAGGCATTCAGCAGCGTGGCGCCGGTGGCCTGATAACGGGCCACGGTCTCGGGACGCGGATAGCCGAAGCGATTGCGATAGCCGGTCGAAAACAGCACATAACGCGGCTGCACGGCGTTCAGAAACGCCGGCGTGGACAGATTGCGGTGGCCGTGATGCGGCGCGATCAGTATTTCCGCCGCCAGTCCGGTTCCATAAGTCGCGGTGAGTGCGGTTTCGGCGGCGGTTTCAATATCGCCCGGCAGCAGCGCCCGACCCGCCGCGCCTTCCACTTTCAGCACGCAGGACGCATTGTCATCGCTGAAACCAGCCGGCGGCGGATGCAGAATTTGAAACCGCACCCCGTCCCATTCCCACCCCTGCCCCGCCCGACAGGCTTCGGCCCCGTCAATCGGCGTCTGCTCCGGCGAAGACGTCAGAATACGCGCCACCGGCATCAGTTCCCGCAGCGACCGCACCCCGCTGGTATGCTGGATGTCGGCATGGCTGACGATCAGCGTGTCCACCCGGCTTGCGCCCTGCTGGCGCAGGAACGGCGCGAGCACGGCGCGACCGGCATCGAGCGTCGTTCCCAGTTTCGGGCCGGTGTCATAGACCAGCACATGATGCTGGGTCCGCACCACCGCCGCCAGCCCCTGGCCGGCATCCAGCAGGGTGAACCAGAACCCGCCCGGCGGCGGCGCGACGGCGGGCGGCCACAGCAGCGGCAAACAC
>JBATNZ010000224.1:0-3698 GCA_049290615.1 Candidatus Contendibacter sp. | reverse complement strand
GTGGCCGCCTGGGAACAGGCGCGCAATGCCGACCCCAGGCCAGTCAATTGGCGATTCACTACCCCCGATGCCCGCATCAAACTCAAGCGCCTCTATCCATCAATTGAGAACGGTTGAACCACTAGTACATCAGCGGTGCGGGGGTTTGCAGGACGGTGGGTAGCGTCCTGGCCAGCGCGCGGCCAGCCGTTGTCGCTCGACCTCGCACTGGCGGTCCTGTTCCGCCAAGTTCCGATGATGGCGCCAGAGCAAAAAGCCCGTCAGCAACACCAGGAGCATGGCGAAGAGCAAGACCAGCAGGGCGATGATTTGCACGAGGAGCGGATTCACGGCGGGTCGGCCTCACGGCGGCGCTGGCTGGCGGTATCCCGCATGAAGCGGTTGAGGTCCTGCTCGAACTGTTTCAGATCCTGGGGACGGGTCGGTACGGTCGGGGCGGCAGTGGAATCCGCTGGAGGTGGAATGCGCGCCGCTAGCGGCGACTGGCCCAGCCAGCGGGCCAAGGTCAGGCCGATGACGGCCAGCACGACCAGCAGCAGCACCATGCGCATGGTGAGGACTCCTATTGCGGCGGTTCCAACTCGACGCCCGTCAAATACCGCCATGTCCGAAACGTCGCCGCCTGTCCACACGGTTGCCCCTGGTCGTCGATCAGGTTCCAGACCGTCGCCCGCTCGATCCGGAACCGCTTTCCGGTGCGCGCGATGCGCACCCCCGCGTAGTCATCGATAAAGCCCTGGGTTGCAACTTGCGCCAGCAACCGCGCCCGCTCGGCCCGGTCTGGAGCTTCCGCCGTCAAGCGTGAGGGCATCTGGATCAGTTCCTCCCACGACAGTTCGAACAGTTCCAAAGCGGTTCGGTTGCCGTAGGTCAGGAGGGGATCGGGTGCGGCGTCATGCGACAGGACCACGAACGGGGCGTGAAACAGCGCTTCCGCCGCCGCCTCGGGCGACAAAGTGGGATCGATCAGGTCGCGTCCGGTCAGGGCGTGGAAGGTGCGGCGTAACCGTTCGGCGTGGTCGACCTGGTAGCGGTTGGCGGGTCCGGGGAGAGACCGCTGGGCTGCCATTAGCGGGTCGACTCCGCTGGGATGAAAACGGTTCCGGTGGGACCCTTCCCCATTTCCTGGTACTCGACGTCACCCGCTTTCGCCCAGACAAAGTGCGGGGTCCGGGCCGGCGCGATGTACGCCGCGCCCGCCGGGATGGCGACGGCCCGGCTTTCCTCGAAGGTCGGGCCAAAACCGACAAAGAGCGTGCCGGACAGCATGGTCGTGATCCGCTCGTCCGGGTGCGTATGGGGCGGGATGCGCCCGCCGGCCGCGAGTTTCACGCGGAGCAGGTACAAGTCCGGTTGGGATTCGCTCCCCACCAGCCAAGCGCTGTGCAGGGCCGGTAGCATCGGCGGGCTTACCCAGGTCAGGCGCTCGGCCAGGATCGGGGCAGGCGCCGGTGGCGCCGCCAGGGTGATGCCGGGAATACTCACCAGCCAAAGGAAAGCGATCAGGCGGGTTCGCATCTGATTTTCTCCCTCTCAGTCCGCCAAGAGGCCCTGCCCTCGCGCGGCTGCCAGCCAGCGCGGGAATTCGTTCAGCAGCCGGTCGTACAGCTCCAGGTCCTTGATGGCGTCAATATCGTTGACGGGCATGAACCCGGCGTTGTCGAGCAACCGGCCCGGCAGTTCGTCCAGCTTGCGCAGGAACGGGAAATCCTCCTTGCCGATCCCCACGAACTGCACGAACACCGGCTGAGCCGACAGCTCGCGGATCACCTCGGCACTGGCCGGCCGGTCGGCGTTGCCGCCGTCGGTGAGGAAGATCACGAAGGCGGGGGCGGGCTGCGGACTCCGGTACTTGTCCCGAAGCAGCCGCAGCGGCGGGGCGTAGTTCGTCGCCTCGCGGATTTTGTATTGCGCCAGGATGACCCGCTCGACGTAACCCTCGATCTCGTCCAGGGTCACGGGCGGTAACGGATAGGCGTGGGTGCCAAACAGCAGCAGGTCGATCCGGCCGTCATCATCGAAGGTGACGGCCAGGCCGAGGATGCGCTCGATGACGCGCTGGATCACCCCGGTTTTGTAGAGGGCGTTCATCGAGGCGGAGATGTCCAGCACCAGCACCACCTGGGCGCGCTGGCCCTCGATGCTGTGTTGGTTGGCGGCGAAGGCGGCTTTCTGGCTCAGGTCGACGATGCGCTTGCGGAGGTCAACGGACATGGAGAGCGGGTCTCGGTGGTGCTTGATGAGGTCAACTTAGATTGACTTAAGTCAATCTAAGTCAATCTAAGTTAACTGGGCTTAACTCGATTGGACTCAAACTCTTCCAGCGCCAGTTGCTTGAGGATGGGGATGAGATGCCGTTGCAGCAGCTTGTGCTGGCTGGTGTCCCGCGCTTCCGCCAGATAGCGCAGCATCGCCAACTGGTAGTCGTTGAGCCGGATGGCGACGTTGTAACGCGGCTTTTCGCTAGGGTCGAACTGTTCCCAGGGCGGCAATTCTCCATCGGCGACCTGCCGCTCCCTAGCCCCGGCAGCGAAGGCTTCCAGTGCGGCGGGATCAATCTCCGGTTCCACCGCCGGCGCGAGGTTGGGCTGATGCAGGGTGAACTTAGCCATTGCGGTCTCCATAGATTTCTCCCGCCAGCGCCGCGATCTCGGCGCGGGCTTTGTCGTTGTCCAGTTCGCAGGCACCGCGCCCCTCGGTCATGGCGTCCCGGTAGGCTTTACGCTCGCCGATGGTGATCCCGGACGGGACCAGGGCGGACAGCTCCCGCAGCAGTTCCTGGGCGTCGGCGGTTTCCTTGATCGAGGGGTTGGTGGGGGCCATCGAGATCAGCACCCGCGCCTCCAGCACCGGATTCATCCCCCGCGCCAGGGTGACCAGCTCGTTCATGTGCAGGCTGGTTTCCAGATCGGGCTGGCTGGCCCGCAGCGGCACGTAGACCTTATGAGCGGCGACCAGGGCGGTGCGCAGTTCCTCCGAATCCCGGCCGCCCGCATCCACGATCATTTCCGCGTAGCGCTTGGCCAGGTCCCGCAGCGCGTGAAACACGTTGCCGCGCCGCTCAGCGCAATGCACGGCGGGAACCCCGTTCAACAGATTGCGCCGGTCCACCCAGTTGGCGGCGGTGCGCTGCACGTCGGTATCGACCAGGATCACATCCCGGCCCGCGACCGCCAGCCAGACGGCCAGATTGGTAGCCAGCGTGGATTTCCCGGTGCCGCCCTTCTCGCCGCCCAGCAGCAGGATCATGGTGGTTGTCCTTGACTTGCGTTGAGTAAAGTCCAGTCGTCTTACGTTGAATTGACGTGCAGTAACGTAAGTTGACTTAAGTTAAAGCAAGTCAACTAATCATGCAATAGCTGTGTTGGACCCGTCGCCGCTGGGTGCGCGCCAGCAGACTCATGGCGTCGGTGTAAGCAGCGCAAGGTACGCACCGAGTCTGACCCAGCGCCGTGCCACGCCGACCCCAGCGCTGAATCAATACCCACTGCCCCCACAGGTCCTGGCAGATATCGACCTGATAGTAGCGCGTCGCTTTCTCCCAACGTCAATGGAGCGGGGTCATGGCAAGTCCTGATTAGCAAGATTTTTCAGCCCGACGAAGCCAACGAGCAGGGCGTGGTCCGATGGCGGTTGCGGCGACGAGCAGTCGGGCAGGCAGGGTGTCGAGGTGAAAGCGCCGGTTAAACCGGTAGGCA
>JBATNZ010000223.1:0-8950 GCA_049290615.1 Candidatus Contendibacter sp. | reverse complement strand
GGGCTTCGGGCGGGAGTTGATGACGCGGCATGGACGCACCACTCCCGGGCGGCGCCCTAACGGCCCTGCGCGGCCGGGCCCGGGGTGCCGATCGGCACCCCGCGGTGGCGCAGGTAGTCGTAGAGGGTGCTCTTGGCGATGCCGAGTTGAGCGGCGATCTCGCGCACCGACAGGCGCCGCTCACGGTAGAGGGTCTCGGCGGCGCAGGCGGTCTTTTCGGCCTCTGGGGGCAGGCCCTTGGGGCGCCCACCCAGGCGACCGCGAGCACGCGCGGCCACCAAACCGGCCTGGGTGCGCTCGCGGATCAGATCCCGTTCGAACTCCGCCAGGGAGGCGAACAGATTGAACACCAGCCGGCCCTGGGAGGTGGTGGTGTCCAGCGGGTCGTTGAGGCTCTTGAGTCCGACCTGCTGCGCCAGCAGGACGCCGGCCAGTTCGACCAGGTGTCGGAGGGAACGCCCGAGACGGTCGAGCTTCCAGATCACCAGCACGTCACCCGGGCGCAGTTCGCCCATCAGAGTATCGAGGACCGGACGCTGAACCTTGGCGCCGCTGACGACCTCTTGGTAGACCTTCGCACAGCCGGCGCGGCGCAGGGCATCGACCTGCAGGTCCAGGTTTTGGTCTTTGGTGCTGACACGGGCATAGCCGATGTCCATCTGCTACTCCGTACGGGCGCTGGGTGGTTCGACATACTCGTTATAGCTTAGGAAAAGCGGTCGCAGATTTCCACAACCGGTTATGCGGACCCGGAGAGCGAGGTTTCAGGCGGTGTGGGGGGTGGAACGGGGGTCTGGAAATGGTCCGGAAAAACCCTCGTTTTGCCGGACCGGCGGGGCCGGGCTGATGCACCCCGATCCAGGGGGCGGCAGGGGTCGCGCCTGCTCGCCGCGCTGGCGAGGGGGCGGTCTAACCTGGGTCATGGATGGCCGTGCGACGGCGGCTGATGCCCCGGGCAGCGGGGCCGATCAGCGCGAATATCTGGGTGAAGAAAGGCGCCAGCGCCACTTGCAGATAATCTGGGCCGGTGCGGATGTTGGTGGGCTGTTTGCAGCTAATGTGCGCTCATTTGCAAATAATCTGGGTCCGAGACCCTCGTCATTTGCAACTAATCTGGGCCGAAAATTGCGATGTTTGTGGGTCGGGCCCCGGATGTTTGTGGGCTGCTACAGCTATCGTTGTTTTTTACCCGGCGGATTCCGCGCATTCAGCCACGCCCGGAACTGCTGGCGAATTTCCGGCGGCAGTCCTGCGGGGGGTGGCGCGATGCCCACCAAGGCAGGGCGGATTTGCACCGGCGATCCCGTGACCGGCGCCCTCACCTCCAGCACGTAGTTTCCCGCCGCCAGACGCGGCATCTGCACGACGCCTTCTCCGATCACTTGCCCTTGTTCATTCAGCAACCGGCTGGTCACGTCATCCGGCGTGGCCTGAACCCCGATACCGACCGGGCCGGGTTGCGTGACCTGGAAGCCGAACAGCCGCGCCCCGCCGGGAGCCAGCAGGATCGGTTCTCCCCATCCTTCCCCGATGGCTTGCACATCGCCGGCCTGCAATTCCAGCACGCCGGCCAATTCTCCTTCCTGCGGCGGCAACAACAGCAACTCGCTACGACCGGGCGGCAGATAGTGCGCGAACTGCGCGCCCTGTGGATAGAGCATCGGCGACGCCGGCTGACCGTCGCGGCGCACCCCGGCCAGCAACGGCGCTGACCCGCGTCCGTACAGCATAACCGGGTGGTTGAATTCGAGGCGCAGCGCCTGCGCCGGGCCGTGCAGCGCCAGCACCGAAGGCGTCTGCGCCGGTTCGGACGGAACGTGCGGCCACGGATCGGAACCCTCCCCCGCCAGCCACGCCGCCAGCAGTCCCGCGCCGTGCTGCAACAGCACCTGCGCCGAACCCTCCAGCGAAATCCGGTTGCCGCGCCGCACCGAGCCGGCGGCGTTCAACACCGTCGCGGAGGCTTCCTGACCTTGAATGACGAGATCAAGCCCGGTCTGTCCTTCAGCCCGAAGCACCCACACCCCCGCCGTCGGTTCAAAACGCCGGAACAGCGCGCCCGGCGTCAGGCGCAAGGTTTGTGCGGAGGTCAGCGGCGCCAGACTCCAGGAAATGGGCGCGGGATTCTCGCCGAGGTTGACCAGCAACAGCGTGGCGGCCTCCAGGTCGAGGCCATAACTCAGCGGGCGGTCGCCGGTCCACAAGGTCTGCGGCGCGGGATGGCCCCAGCCCAGAACCGCCGCCGTCCGGGCCGGCAGATCGAGACGCAGCCGCTTGAGACCGGCGGGCAATTGCACCAGGCGAGCTACTTGCGGCGCCAGTTGCGTGCCGCTCATGCCAAAGTTCGCCGTTTCCGTCGTCGCCAGGCGCAGATCGTGACGATGCGCGATAACCGGCAATGACGCATCCCGATCACCGGCGTTCCAAAGCGTCATTTCTTCGGCCAGACCCGCCGCTATTGCGCTGTGATCGGCTACGCCCATACCGGCGCCGGCGTCGATGCCCGGTTGTCCCAGGCGAGACTCGACGCGCCAGAATGTCAGCGCCTCTTTCCCGGACGGAGCGGCGGGCAGGCGGGCATCGCGGCCCGCCGGTATCGTCAATTGCACCGGCGCGGTTTCGGTCAACGCCACCGGCGCCAGACTGAGCCGTTCATCGGGTGTAGTCGGTTTGAGCAACCACAACTGACGGCTTTGGGGAATCAGGGTGTCGTCGGGCGCGGCTTGCAACACGTCGCCGGGCTGAGACGCGCTACGGAGCGTCGGATCGGCGGCCGGCAACCGCACCGCGCGCGCCGCCGGCAGTTCGACCAGCGCCATGCCCAGCGGCGGATCGATGTCGGCGATCCGTTCCCATCCGATGGTTTGGCCGAGTGGTTGCGGCTTGGCGTTCAGGGCGCGGCTCTGCAACCGGATCGGCGCTTTGCCGCCGTCGTTGCCCCAAACCCGCAGGCGACGCGCGGCCCCCGGTTCTGCCGACAGCATCGCCAGCCACGCCGAGCGCCCGGAAGCGGCATCCAGCGCCCGCCAGCCGCCGCCGGGTTCCTGCTCTTCCAGGCTCAGGGTCAATTCGCCCGCCGAGCGGGCGGCAAACAGTCGGCAACCCGCCGCATCAGCGTCGGTCAGGGGAAAGATGCGAACGCCGCCATCCGCCAGTTCGCTATCGCCATTCAGCGATAGAGCCGGCGCCGACGCTTCGCTGGGCAGGCGGAGAGCAATCCAGACCGCCTGATCGTCGATCCAGTCGTTGCGTCCCCCGTCTCGAACCGTTGCTGATTCGGAGGAATCGTCCGCCGTCGTTTCCTCAGCGGATTCCTCAGCGTCGGACGCCTCGGCTTCCTCCGAAGATTCATCCGTTTCGGATGGTTCCCCTTGCCAGTGGACTTCCTCGACCGTTACTTCATAGTGGCCCGCCTTGAGTGGTTGCGAAATGAGGAAATCCCAGCCATCGGCGCGGTCGTCGCTACGGGCGAGAACCTGTCCCGCCGCATCCTTAAGCGTCGCCCGCACATCCCGGCGACCCAGAGAGGCGATTTCCACCACCTGATCGCGCCCTACCGATAAGGGAATTCGAGCGGGCAAGCGCTCAAATCGTCGGGGCTGATCGGGCAGCAACTGTTTGGTCCAGGCGCTGAGGGTGTAATCCAGTTGATTATTGCGGCCCAACGCTTCGGTCAGCAGCCGGTATTGCCCCGGCGGCACGCGCCCCCGATACGCCACGCGGTCGGAGAAGCGCGCCACGTCCCGCCATTCCGGGCCGTCACGCCGTTGCAGTTGCCCGCGCATTCCCTCGCTAATTTCCAGGCGCAGATCCGTTTCGCCGATCAGCGCAAACTCCCACTGATCGGGAATACGGGCTTCCCCTTCGCCGGCCGGTTCCAGCCAGCGGTAGGCTTGCCGACCGTTCAGGGTGAGCCGATGCGGCCCATGGCCTTGCAAGGGTGCGGATTCCGCCGCTGGCGCCACCGCATTCACCAGCACCCGACCCGCGACGTCGGTGGGCAGGATGACCAGACGATAATCACCAGCGGGCAGATCAGCCGAGAACGAACCGGTCTGGCCGGGCGGCAGAATGGGCCAGCCGTCGACGTCTTCGAGGCGGAGCGGGTAGTTTTTCGCCAGGCCGATGACTTGCAATGAGTAAGTTCCGCCCGGCGGCGGCGCCGTAAATCGATAGACCTGGCCTTCGCCCGCCGCCAGGGAGGCGCGCGTTGGCGTCTCGAAGCTTAATGATCCACCCTCGCGCAGCGGCGCGCGCCGTAACCACAGTTGCGCATGGCCGGCGGAGCCTTGGCGGCTTCCCGCGCTGAGCAGGTAATGTCCTGGCCGCAGATAGTTCTGAATGAGGAAGTTGTGGCCCACTCCATTCGCTTCCGCTTCGGCAATCCGTGGCGTCAGTCGGGTCCGCAGCCGTCCCTGGGTCCATAACCGGCCCGCCGTTTCCAGACGGAACAGACCCGGTTCCCGCACCTCGATGCCGACGAATTGATCCCGGTCGGCGGCTAGTTCCAGCGCCAAGGGTTTTTGTTCGGTCAAAAGCGCCAACGGTTTCTGGTCGACCTGGCCCAGATTGGTCGGCAACGGCGCGGGCGGAGCCGGGTCCGGCCGCCAGTGCAGAGACCAGGCCACCGGGTTCTCGGCGGGCGCGTTCAGACGCACTTGATGCGCGCCGGCGTCCACGGGGATCGAGGTCGCCGCTGGGCCGTCATCAACGGCCAGGGGCTGTGGCTGCCCCTGCTCATTCCAGGCGTTGAGAATCCCCTTGCCGGGAACGGTGACGGTCAGCTTCAGGCTCTCGGCCGCCGCCAGTGGCACAAACAGCGGTTCACGCAGGGAAAGCGGCAGATCGCGCTGGAACAGGCCGACCGGGACTTGGGGCCGCTGATTGAGGAACAGGCGGGTGAAACCGGGCGCCTGGAGCGACGGAAACCGCGCCATGGCTATCGTCACCGGGCGACCGGCGCCGGCAGGCAAACCCGCCGACTGAAATTGCACGTCGATGATGCCACGCTGACCCTGATCCGGCCTCAGTTCCAGGCGGTAGAAACCGGCGTCCAGAGTCCAGCGGGGGCCGCTGCGGGGTTTGACGGCTGGAGAGTCCGAGGCGAGCAGCGGCTTGATCGTGGCCGTCAGTGGAATCCCCTGAGTCTGGATTTCAAACTCTCCGGCGGCGACGATCTCGATGAACAGTTCGGTCGGTCCCAGCAGATTAAATCGCCCGCGCCAAGTGGAATCCTTGTCGAAACGCGGTGTGTTGGAAGCCAGAATTTGCCAGTTCGGATGGTCAAAATCCTTAGGGTTCTGCCGCCAGGCCAGCACCGCCGTCAACGGGGGATGATCGCGTTCGTCGCCAGCGGAAATCAGGTTGATCCAATACTCGCCGCCTTGTTGCGGCAGGTCTCCCGCTACCCGTTTGAAATTTTGCCAGACGTAACCTTGGCCTTGGGAGCCTTGGACGGTGATGAGCCGATCCACATCGGAGCCGAAAGTGGTTTCCCAAACCGGCCAGCGAGTTTTTTTAGTAAAGGCGAACGCCGCGCCCCGCGCCTGTTTGGCGCCGCTGCGTTCAATATCCGCCATTTCGCCCTGCACGGCGGCGGCGGCCGGCAGTTCGAGACGCCCATAATCGGACACGGGCGTCGCCACGATGAAACGGTCGATGCCGAGCGGGCCGATGGCGCGCCATTGCCGCGTCGCCGACTCGATTCTGGGGATGCCCAGGCGCAGATACAGCGGCTTGTCCTCGCTTGGCTGAGTCCATGGAGCTTGCTCCCGGCCCCCGTAAAGCGTCACCCGATAAAATCCGGGATCGAGCACCGTATCCAGCGTCAGCACCGTCAGCGGTCGACCGGGCTGGGGTTCCAAAGTCCGCCGTTCGACCGGCAGATCCAGCAGCGTCAAGCCATCCCGCCATAGATAAAGCGAATCGAGCCAGCGCCCGCCGGCCTCCAGAAAAACCGGTCCCCGCTCCTTCACTTCCAGCCAGTAGGAACGCTGCTGGCAATCGTCCAACTCGCTGACGATGGGTTCCAGCAGCGGCAACCGTTGCGGCTTGGGCTGTAATTCCACGAAGGGCCGCACGGTGATGGTCGCGGCGGCGGACGCCTGGGGCGCTCCGCGCAAGATCAGCTTGTAGCGCCCCTGATCGAGAAACCGATCCAAACGGCCATCCCGCTGGCCGGGGACGCCATCGCTGGCGACCGGCCCGTTCATATAGTCGATCAACTCCAGCGCGACGCCGGTTTTGCTCTGGGCGCTGATCGCATAGCGGCCGGCGGTCGGCGCTTCAAAATAAGTCGTTTGTCGCCCTTGCGGCGGCAGTTCCACCAGGCTGACAATAGCCGTGGGTTGAGCCAAGGCGGGAGCGAACGGCTGGGCAAACGCCAGCCCGGCGAACATCATCCAACACCCAACGATCAGGATTCGCATGGCATTTGATTGGATCAACTTCGGCGGCCCGGTGATCAAGAGTGGCGAGCCCGTCGAGGCGCGCAATTGCTTCACGGAAGGAGACAGGGTTTTAGCACACGATCCGGGATGGGGTTGGAACAGCGATAGCCGAACCCATCTGGGTTCCGGTCATGGCGTAGCGGCCTTATGGCCCTAAATAGAAGGCAGCAGCGTACCCTGGCGCATCTCGATCCATTTCTCTCGCATGAACCGATACTTCGTGGGGATGTCGCGCAGCGAGAGCACGGCGACCAGTCGATTTCCATCCACGACCGGCAGATGGCGAAACCCGTGCTCGTGCATGAGATTCAAGGCATCACAAGGAGTCCTGTCGGCAGCGATGGTTATGGGGTTCTCCGTCATTACCCGCATCACCGGAGTACGCTCCGGGTCGAGCCGGGACACCACTACCCGGCTGACCAGATCGCGTTCGGTAAAAATCCCGATCAAGTCGGCTCCCCGCATGACCGGTAAAGCCCCGACGCGATGCGTCGTCATGAGGGCAGCCGCCTCATACACGCTAAGCTCTGGGTTGATGCTAAAAACTGTTTGGTTGGTGACCATCTCGCGGATCGAAGGATTCATTGCATTCCCCCTAATGAAGGATAGGTGAGTAAAAAACTTGTAATTAAGTTGTAGCAATGCAGCCAAGAATTCGCAAGACCTTCGTAGTTGATACTAGAGAGTTATCTTGCGGAGTCTTCGCTGGTCACCCGATCCGTGATGCGGCAATCTAAATATGGAATGGTCCCCCGGAACAACAGGTAACACAACTAGAGGAAGGTCGGATCAAATCACCGGGTAGTACAGCTACTTATCTCCACCATCGCGCTTACAATCGCCCAATGATTTCGTCCGCCATCTGTTTGGTGGTCAGTTTCCCGCCGAGGTCAGCGGTGCGAGCCCCAGCGGTGATGATGGCATCCACCGCTGTTTCGACGGCGGCGGCTTCGGTCTCCAGTCCCAGCGAGTGGCGCAGCAGCATGGCGCAAGACAGAATCATGCCAATCGGGTTGGCGATGCCCTTCCCGGCAATATCGGGGGCGGAACCATGAATCGGCTCATACAACCCGACCCGGCCTTCTCCTAGACTGGCTGAGGGCAACATCCCCATCGAACCCGCCAGCACCGAGGCCTCGTCGGTGAGAATGTCGCCAAACATGTTCTCGGTGACCACCACGTCCAATCCGGCGGGACCGGTGATCAGGCGCATGGCGGCGGTATCCACCAGCACATGTTCCAGGGCTACATCCGGGTTCGCCGCGCCGACCTGCGTGGCGATCTGTCGCCACAGCCGCGAGGATTCGAGCACGTTGGCCTTGTCGACGGACGTGACCTTGCGCTTGCGGCCTTTGGCCAGCTTGAACGCCAGATCCATCACGCGGCGGATTTCGTAATCGTAATATTCCAAGGTATCGACGGCGCGCTCGCGGCCATCCTTGCTATCGCGGCCCTTTGGCCAGCCAAAATACAAGCCGCCGGTCAACTCGCGGATGACCAGAATATCCACGCCCTGGAGTTTTTCCGGTTTGAGCGGCGATGCATCAATCAACGCCGGGTGAACCTTGACCGGGCGCAGGTTGGCGAAAACGCCCAAGCCCTTGCGCAAGGCCAGGAGTCCGCGCTCGGGGCGGTCCCTGGCGTTCGGATTATCCCATTTCGGCCCGCCCACCGCGCCCAACAGCACTGCATCCGCCGCCTGGCAATCCGCCAGGGTTTCGTCGGTCAGGGACGAACCGAAGCGGTCGATGGAGCAGCCACCCATCAGGCGTTCCTGGTAGACAAATTCGTGATTGAATTTCCCGGCAATCGCATCCAGTACGCGAACGGCCTCGCCGACCACTTCCGGGCCGATGCCGTCACCGGGGAGTAAGACGATAGTTGCTTTCATGAGTATTCCGTGAAGAGTTCTCTGCTTTTCAGGCATGCTTCCATGAAAGAACAGAGAGGGGTGCTTTAAGGCGATTCCACTCAGGATTCAGGAGCGTTCTGGATCTAACGACGATCGGAACAGGTTCCACGTCCCCATTGACCGTCAAAATTCACGGAAATCTGCCCGCCGGGTCGGGGTTGAAAGAATCTCGACAGATTGATCAACGTGACATTCGCCATGCCGCTGACGTTTCCGCGATAAATCCGCTGGCCTTTATCATTCTTGCGATCGAAGCGCAAACGAGAGGATTGGGAAAGGCCCGCGCCAGTCCGCGCGTTGCGAAATTCCACTTTCTGTTCGAAGCCCGTATTGGGACTCCAAGGCACGGAAAATGAGATGTTATCGCCGTGAGCGCGATGAATGGTTCCTCGACACAGGATATCCGCCGCGAAGACTTTAGAAGGAACCGTCATCGCCAAAACGCTGAGCCCAACGATCGCAGGGCTAGTGGTTCAACCGTTCTCAATTGATGGATAGAGGCGCTTGAGTTTGATGCGGGCATCGGGGGTAGTGAATCGCCAATTGACTGGCCTGGGGTCGGCATTGCGCGCCTGTTCCCAGGCGGCCA
>JBATNZ010000222.1:0-8979 GCA_049290615.1 Candidatus Contendibacter sp. | reverse complement strand
CGTTCCTCAACCGTCAAACGGACTACATATTTGGGCAGCGGCATGGTCAGGCTCCTGGTCAGGGGTACTCCTACAGGAAATCCCATTCCCCGCTTTAAGTCAACTCAGCCCAGTTGAACCACTAGTGCAATCCGGCAAGAACCGGGCTATATCTCCGACGAGAAAACGCCGGGCAAAATCAGCCCCGGCCTGATGCAAACCCTGATTTCCACGGCGCGGGCTACCCTGAAAGATAAAAACATCGACCGTGCTTGGCTTCTCGTCCCGGCTAACTCCATCCAAGCGGGCGCCTCGTATATCGCAGAGCAAAGTTTAAAAACAATGCTCGACCCGCCCAAGGTTGCCTGCGCCTACAACGCGGGTAGCCTCCTGGAGAACCGAGGAAGGGATAACCGCTGGAAAATGAAGCAGTTCCCCATTGGGACCAGCGAGCACTGCAACCGCTTCGTGAAATGGTTCAACGATGCTGTTGCAGTGCTGGCGACACACCCGACAAAGCCCTCGGTGCCTTATGAGTTATATTTGTTATAGGTTTCTATTTCAACCGTGGCGGGTGCGGCAGACAAGGAACTGGTGATCGGGCAGTTTTCCGCCAGCGCCCTGAAAGATTGGCAAACTAAATCCTTTCAGGGCGAAACCCGCTACCGCTTCGACGAAAAAAGCGGGCGGCGCAATATTTTGGAAGTCCCGCTCACTGGCGAGCAGGCGCTATCAGGCTCGTACCGCCCACTCCCGGCACAGCCACTCGCGCTGGCCGGCCTGCAACGGTCGGGTCACGGTGCGGCCGTTGACGGTCAGTTCCAGTTCCCGTGTTGCCGGGCGGCCATAAAGCACCGGCGCGAACGTCACCGTATCCCGTGGATAATCGCTGGTCTCGGCAATCTCTACCCGCAACCGTTCGCCATCAGTCTCCGCCATGATACGGGCAATGCCGTAACCATCGGACTGATAGCGCCGGCTTTCCCGGTCATCCAGAAAATAGTCGAATCGCGCTGGTCGCTCGCGGCAGAACAGGTGCAGCTCGACGGCGTGCAAGTCCATAAAACTGTTTTGCAACGGCCCGGCGTAATACGGCAACACCGCGCCATCACGGGCGAACAGCGGCAGTTGGTCCAGCGCGGCGGCGTACATCATCACCCGTCCGCCTTCCACCCACTCGCCCCGGTTCAGGTCGAACCACCAACCCGGCGGCAGGCGCACCGGCCGCTCCTGCATTTTTACTCCAGCGCGGACGATTTCCGGCCCCTGCCCTTCCCCGTGCAGCACCGGCGCGACCAGCAGCGCATCCCCGACCAAAAATTGATCGTCCAGATCGGTGTATTCCGGCCCGGAATAGTGATAGAGCAGTGGGCGGATGATGGGGTCACCGTCGCGCCAGTGGGCGAAAAAGTATTGGTACAGATACGGCAGCAGGCGGTAGCGGGTGCGGATCGCGCCGCGCATGGCCGCCAGCGGTTCCGGCCCAAATTGCCACGGTTCCTGGGGCCGGGAATGGCGGATGGAATGGTTGCGAAAGAACGGGAACAGGCCACATGCCTGATGCCAGCGCACCAGCAACTCGGCGTTGGCATCGTCCATGAAGCCGCCCACGTCCGGGCCGTTGAACGCCACCCCCGACAGGCTCAGATTCAGCGAGCACGGCAGCGCCATCCGCAGATGCCGCCAATTGCTGGCGTTGTCGCCGGTCCACACCGCGCTGTACCGCTGAGTGCCGGCGCAGGCGCTGCGGGTCAGCAGGAAGGGCCGGCCGGCGGGATCGAGTCGGTCGCAGGCTTGCCGGCTGGCGATGGCCATGAAATGGGCGTACTGGTTGTGATAGCGGTCGTGGGGAATCGCGCCGTGCTGGAAGCGCATTTCCTCGGTCCGGCTATGGCCGGTGGCGGGATCGTTCATGTCCAGCCACACCCCGTCCACCGCGCCGTCGCGCAGGAAATCGGCCAGCCAGCCGGCCCACCAGTCGCGGGTCGCCTCCAGCGTGAAGTCGGGAAATACCGTGTCGCCGGGCCAGACCTTGCCGACATAATCGCGCCCGCTGGCCGTCTGACAAAACGCCTGCCGTTCCCGACCATTGTCGTAAACCGCATAGCCCGGATCGCGCTTCACCCCGGGATCAATGATCGTTACGGCGCGGATGCCAACGGCCTTGAGATCGCGATTCAGCGCGGCGGGATCGGGGAAATCCACCCGGTCCCAAGTGAACAATCGGTAGTCGTCCATGTAGTCGATGTCGTACCACAAGGCGCTGACCGGTACGTCAACGGCGGCAAACTGGGCGGCCAGCTCCAGAAACTCCGCCTCGTACTGATAGCCCCAACGACACTGGTGATAGCCCAGCGCCCACGGCGGCGGCAGCGGCCCCCGGCCAGTCAGCGCCGCATAGCGCCGCGTCACCTCCGGCAGGCTGGGACCGGCGAGTGCGTAGACATCGGTATTGCCACCGAGGGACTGATACCCGAACTCTCCCGGCCGGGCTTTGCCAGCGTCCATGACCGCCCGACCGGGGTTGTCGAAAAACAACCCTAGAAACCGCTCGCCTTTTTTAAGGATGGCGAAGGGAATGGCGACGTAGCTGGGGTCGTAATCGTCGCGAGCGTAGGTATGGCGGAACACCGACACCACGTCCACGGTCAGGCAGTCGGCGCTATCGCCCAGCTTGTTGAGGCGTTTGGTGCGTTCGCCGAAGCCGTAGCAACCGTCCACTGCCTCGATGGCGAAGTTGAGCAGCAACGCCTCGCCGCAAGCACCGATACCCCTGGCGACCGTTTCCAGGGTGAAGCCAGCCAGCTCCAGCCACAGCCGTGCCGCGCCCAGCTCGACCCGACCCACCGCCGTCGCGAATGCCGCCGTTTCCGTGTTCAGCCGCGCCGCGACCGGTCGGCCTTCCCGCCATTCCGGCAGCACCGCGTCCGAATGCTGGCGTGGATCGGTGACGGCGGCATTCTCGAACCGCAGCCGCAGGCAACCCTCGAACACATCGGCGCACTCAACCCGCAGCCGGACGCCCGGCCCGGACAGTTCGATCCTGTCGCCCGCGACAGTCAGCGTATCGGCGGTGTCGAAATTGAGCGGATGAATTTTCTGGCCGAAGAACATGGCCTTAAATTCCGTTCATGGTTGCCCTACCGGCTTGAGCGTTTTATCCTTGCCTTCCGCCAACATCTGCGCCAGTTGGGTGGGCGGCACGTAACCGGGCAGCATCTCGCCGGATTCCAGAATCATGCTCGGCGTCCCCCGGACTCCCATCTTCTGGCCGAGTTCGTACTGGGCCCGCACTGGATTGTCGCAGGTCTTGCTCTCGACATTCTCGCCGCGCTTGGCCTTGGTCAGCGCCTCCTGCCGATTATCGGCGCACCAGACCGCCACCGCCTTGTTGTAGGACTCGGAGCCGACGCCCTCGCGCGGGAACATCAGGTAGCGTATTTTAATGCCTTCCTTGTTGTAGTCGGCGATCTGGCTGTGCATCTTGCGGCAGTAACCGCAGTCGATATCAGTGAAGATCGTGACCGTATGCTTGACTGGCCCCTCGGGCGCGAACACCACCATATTGCTCTCGCCGACCGCCTCGATCACCTTGCCGCGCAGTTCGCCGCGCCGGTCCTCGGTAAGATTGGCGTGGACACCCAGATCGAGAATATCGCCCTGCACCACGAACCGGCCGTCCTCGCTCAGGTACAGCACCTGGGAACCCAGCACCACCTCGTACAAGCCCGGAATGGCGGTCGGCACGATGCCGTCGGGCTTGGCGCCGTTCAGGGCGGTCTGTAACTTGCTAAGATCCGGTAGCTTGACCGGCGTGGAAACAGCGGCGGGAACGGATGCGGGAGCGGCGGGAACGGGCGCGGGCGGCGGAACCGGATCGGCGGCCAGCGCGCCGGTGGCGTACAGAACAGCGGCAACGAACGAAATTTTGCGCATTTCAATATCCAGGGTATGAGCGAAGGGTTGATAGATTCAGAGCTTTCCAACAAACAAGGGTTCAACAATGGCCGGCCAGCAGTGGAAACGCGAGCGGGGGCCAAGCCGTTGTCGGAACCCGCCAGCGGGCTGCGACGGCGAGATTTTCACTATGCGTTGCCGTCGGAATTAATCGCCCAGCATCCACCGGCCCGACGCGGCGACAGCCGGTTGCTGGCCCTCGATGGCGCCAGCGGCGAACTCCGCGACCGGCTGTTCCGCGAGTTGCCGGAGTTGCTGCGCCCCAACGATTTGCTGGTGTTCAACGACACCCGGGTGATCCCGGCGCGGTTGTTCGGCCGCAAGACCAGCGGCGGGCGAATCGAGATTCTAGTCGAACGCTTGCTGGACCAACGGCGGGCGCTGGTCCATCTCCACGCCAGCAAGTCGCCCAAACCCGGCGGCGTGTTGCTGTTCGACGCCGGCTTCGCCGCCACCGTGCTCGGCCACCACGGCGAGTTGTTTGAAATCGGCCTTGACGGCGACGAACCGTGGCTGGCGCTGCTGGAACAGCACGGTCAAATGCCGCTGCCGCCCTACATCCACCGCGAGCCGACCCCGGAAGATCGCGAGCGCTATCAAACCGTCTACGCCCGCCAACCCGGCGCGGTGGCCGCGCCCACCGCCGGCCTGCATTTCGACCCGGCGCTGCTCGACCAACTAGCCGTGATGGGCGTGGCACGGGCATTCATCACCCTGCATGTCGGTGCGGGCACTTTTCAGCCGCTGCGAGTGGAACAGATCGATGAGCACGTCATGCACAGCGAATTGATTGAGGTGGGCAGTGACGTTTGCGAGCAAATTCACGCCACCCGGGCACGCGGCGGGCGGTTGGTCGCAGTCGGCACCACAGTGGTACGGGCGCTGGAAACCGCCGCTCGGGACGGCGACATTCAACCGTGGCGCGGCGAAACCCGTATTTTCATTTACCCCGGCTACCGCTTCCGCGCCGTGGATGCGCTGATCACCAACTTTCACTTGCCAGAATCCACCCTGCTGATGCTGGTGGCGGCGTTCGCCGGTCACGCCGAGACGCTGAACGCCTATCGCCATGCGGTGGAACAACGCTACCGCTTCTTCAGCTATGGCGACGCCGTGTTCCTCACACGCCGACCGGCTTGAAATTTTCAGCGGTACACCTAATAGATTCGCCGATCTTCTCTCAACGGAGCGCAGTTATGAAACGCATCTTCCTGTTCCTCGCCACCAACCTGGCCGTGGTACTGTTGCTCGGCATCATCACCCGCCTGCTGGGTGTGGACCGATTCCTGGTCGGCAACGGCCTGAACCTGCCGGCCCTGCTGATTTTCGCCGCCATCTTCGGCATGGGCGGTTCGCTGATTTCGCTGCTGATGTCGAAATGGGTCGCTAAAAGATCGGTGGGCGCACAGGTCATCGAGCAGCCGCGCACTCAGGATGAGCAATGGCTGGTGGAAACCGTCCGCCGCCAAGCGCAGGCCGCTGGCATCGGTATGCCGGAAGTGGCTCTGTACGACTCGCCGGAACCCAACGCTTTCGCCACCGGCGCCAACCGCAACGCGGCGCTGGTCGCGGTCAGCACCGGCCTGCTGGAACAAATGAGCGCCGAGGAAGTGGAAGCGGTACTCGGCCACGAGGTCAGTCACGTCGCCAACGGCGACATGGTGACGCTGAGCCTGATTCAGGGCGTCCTCAACACCTTCGTGATCGTGCTGGCGCGGGTGGTCGGCTACCTGGTGGATCGGGCGCTGTCTCCCAACAACGAAAGTCGCCGCCCCGGCATCGGCTACTGGGTGACCAGCATGGTCATGGAAATCCTGTTCGGCTTTCTCGCCTCGCTGATCGTGATGTGGTTTAGCCGCTATCGTGAATTTCATGCCGACGCCGGCGGCGCCCGCCTGGCTGGCCGGGGCAAGATGATCGCGGCGCTGGAGCGGCTGCGGCAACTGCACGAGCCGTCGCAACTGCCCTCGCAGATGGCGGCGTTCGGCATCAACGGCGGCCTCGGCGATGGCCTGCGCAAGCTGTTCATGACCCACCCGCCGCTGGAGGAGCGCATCGCGGCGCTGCGGCGGCAAGCGTAAGTGGGGCCGGGGCCGGCTTCCAGCTCACCGGATCGACCATGCAGCCGGCCCCCACATTCAGCCCGCGAACTGCTTGAAATCGAAGTCCAGACGGGGACTGACCTCGGCCACCATGTTGCCTTGAACCAGGGTGACGCCGAACTGCCAGATGCTGGCCATTTGCGGCGCGGTGGAAACCCCGGCCGCCACTATCCGAGTTCTCAAGGCATGCGCCTGCTGGGCCAGCGCCGCCATCGCCTGGCGGCTGTTCTCATCCTTGGCCTTGGCCAGTCGTTCGATCAGGCTGCCGTCGAGCTTGATGTAATCGGGAACCAGTTCCTTGAGCAACTGTTCGGAATGCGTCTTGCCGCCGAAGTGGGACAGGGCCAGGCCGCAGCCCAATTCCGGCAGACGGGCGCGCAACTGTTTAGTTTCCTCGAAGCAGTCCTCGGCGTTGTCCTCCTTGACTTCCAGTACCAGATAATGACCGGCCAGCCGGCTGTCTTGGAAGCGTTTCTTGAGCCAGTCGAAAAACTCTTTGTCGGTTAGCGAGTTGCGGGAGATGCGGACAAACAGAATCGGCGGTTTGGCGGCGCGCTGCATTTCAACGAGCATCCCCACCCCCCGGATAATCGTCCATTTGTCCAAGGCCCCCATCACGTTGTAGCGCACCGCCACGGAACCCAGCTTGTCCATGGTCTGCGGCTTGTCGTCATCGTCCATAATCTGCAGGTAAGTCTTGTAGCGTGCTTCCTCGGCGTTCTCGAAGCTGACAATCGGCTGATACATCAGACTGAGCCGACCCTTGGTCAGGGCGGCTCGAATCAGGCGGAGGATGGCCTCGTCCTGTGGGCTAATCTCGGCCCGGCCCGACCGCTGTTCTTCACTGGGCTGCGCATATACCTCGACCTGGTTGCCCCCCTTCCGCCGAGCTGCTTCACAGGCGCGATCAGCGTGCGACAGAATCTGAACCGCGCTCTCGCGCATGTCGCGCGCCTGACAGACGCCGATGCAACAGGTGGTCGTGAACAGCTTGCCACCGACCTGAAAACTGTGTTCAGCAATCGCCACCCGGATACGCTCGGCCAAATCCCGCGGATCAGTCGGCGAACTCGCGGGGATGAACAGCGTGAACACGCCACTGGCGAAATGGGCGGCAATATCATCGAGCGTTAACATCTCCTTAAACAGCCCGATGACTTCCATCATGAATTGGTCGATGGCCTCGAACCCCATGGCGTAGCGGATGGTGGCGTAATCCGTCAACAGAATGTACAGCACGGCGCCGTTATGGTTGATCTCCAGGGTTTCCAGAAAAAAGCGCCGACTGTACAACCCGGTGACGTCGTCGAACTTGAGTAGATTCTCGAGCTGCTGGTTATAGGCGCTCTTCTCGGGAGTGGCGTCGCGCACGATGATCTGGGTACAAGGCTCGTCGTTCATCCGGGTCGGCGCGCATTCCAGCAGGATCGCGAAGGTTTGGCCGTTGCGGCGCAGCCCGACCAACTCCACCGGCTCGATCGCCTGGCCGGAGCGGATGCTGCGGCGCAACACGCTTTTCAGCGCATCCCGGTAGCCTGGCGGCACCATGTGGACCAGTTGGATCGTGGCCAGCTCACTCCGGTCTTCGTAACCAAACAGCCGGAGATAAGCCGGATTGGCGTAGGTGTGGACACCCTCGTGAATGTAAGCGATAGCTTCCTGGGTGTTTTCCAGCAGCGCCTGACTGCGGCTTTCGCTTTCCTTGAACCGGGTCTCAAAGGACCGCTCACGCTTGCGCGCCTGCAGGTGGTGCAGTTCCTTGCGCACCACCGCCATCAGATGATCAGCGTCATCCAGATAAAAAAAATTGTCGGCTCCTTCGTCCAGCAGGCGGGCAACTCGGTACTGGACACGGCACTCGCCATCCACCACGGCGATGATCGGAATATCCTGCTGGGCCTCGGCCACCATCAGCCGCGTTTCGGCGAGAGTGGGCAGATTTTCAGCCACCCTCAGCAAAATCAGGTCCAGCGGTTGATAGTCAATGGCATTGCGGGCGACTTCCGTTTGGTCAGTATCGAGCAGTTCGATCTGATAGCCATCGCCGCGCAGGGTTTGGGCAATATGATCGATGTCGGATCGGGAACGATCCACGATAAGCAGATTGATAACGGAAGAACTGGACACGCGTACCAACCTCTGCGATGGCATAAACCAAAAAGAAAAGCGAAGACGGCGCCGGCGCTGCTACCCAACCGGGGTTTTGGCCGGTTGTCCGGGTTGTTCGCACACCAGGCGGGGCGCCAGATAACCCGGCAAGCGCTGACGTAGCACTTTCATCATAGCCGATGCCTCGGTTTTGTTCACGTAGAAATGCGCCGCGCCGCATACCGGGTCGAGCAGGTGCAAGTAGTAGGGCAGCACCCGCGCGGCGAACAACGCCTCGCTCAATTCAGCCAGGACCGCCGCCGAGTCGTTAACGCCGTGCAGCAGCACCGACTGATTCAACAGAGTAACACCGGCCGCCGCCAACCGCGCCAGAGCCACGCGCACGAGGTCGTCGATCTCCCGTGGGTGGTTGACGTGGACCACCAGCACCGGCCGCAACCGGGTTCGAGTCAATTGCTCCAGCAGGCCGTCGTCCACCCGTTCGGGTAGCACGATCGGCAGCCGGCTATGGATACGTAATCGCTCCAGGTGCGGAATTCGATCCAGTTCGACCAGTAGCGCGCTCAGCCGGCGGTCGGACAGGGACAGCGGATCGCCGCCGCTCAGAATCACCTCGCGGAGGCTGGAATCGCCGGCCAGATACGCCAGCGCCGGCCGCCACCGGTCCACGCCGGCATGGGATTCAGCGTAAGGATACTCGCGGCGGAAGCAGTAGCGGCAATGCACCGCGCAGGCGCCGGTGACGAGCAGCAGGGCGCGGCCGTGGTATTTGTGCAGCACCCCCGGCGCCGCTTGCGCCGCCCGGTCGCCCACCGGGTCGGCCACGAAGCCC
>JBATNZ010000221.1:0-10128 GCA_049290615.1 Candidatus Contendibacter sp. | reverse complement strand
GGTCCAGCGCCAGTTGGTACTGCGCCAGCCGCCGGCGGGCGTCGCCGTGACCGGGACCAAGCAGCAGCGCGGTGCGCCGGCTGTGGCGGGCGCTCAGACACACCACTGCGGTTCCCTGTTCCGCCAGCGCCCCGAGCACACCACTGTCGAATTGCACCAGTCCCCGCAGCACCACCCGCTCCAGCAGCGCCAGCGGCACCCCGCGCGGGCGGGCGTCCGGCTCCTCGATCACCAGCCGCTTGCCGTCCAGCCGCAGGCTCAAGTTGCGGCGGTCCAGATACAGCGTACCCATATCCTGATCTCCTGGCAGTATTCCCCTCCTTTTTCAAGGAGGGGTGGCGCGCAGCGCCGGGGTGGTTTGCGTCTTTCCCCTCCTTTTCAAGGAGGGGTGGCGCGCAGCGCCGGGGTGGTTTGCGTCTTTCCCCTCCTTTTTCAAGGAGGGGTGGCGCGCAGCGCCGGGGTGGTTCGCCTCTCAGCCCACGTAATAGAACTCCGGATCGCTCGGCGGCACCGCGATACCCAAACCGCGAATGTCCCGATGGCCCGGCAGCGGCAGCAGCAGGAAACGATCCTCGCGGGTGTCGAGCACCCCGCGCACCTCATCCAGCAGCGCCCGCCGCTCGCGCGCGGTCAGAAAGCACTCGAACACCGACTTTTGCCCACCGCTGGCGTAGCCCTTGAGGACATGCAGCGCCGCTTGCAACCGGCTGGGATCGGTCACGTCGTAGGCGGCCAGATAGAGATCGCGCTCCGGCATCGGTATAACCCTCGCGGGATGACTGTCAGGGTTATACGCCGGCGCGAGGGCGCTGGCCGGATCGGCAAGCTTGCCGCCTCTGAGATGCCGTGCAAAAACTCCCCTCTCCCACCGGGAGAGGGGTTGGGGGTGAGGGTTTATTTTTAAACAGTCTTGATGTTTTAAACGAGTGTGCTAAAATTTCTCCCATCATCACGGGCAGCGGGCGGCGACGCGCCGCGAGGAGGAGCGATGAATCAGCGAGTCGAACAACGGGGTTGCGTGCTGAAAGCCACCGCGATCAGCGGGCGATTGCAGGGCTTGCTGGGCGAAATCGTCATCGCCCAGACCTACCAGAACGCCGAAGCGGTCAACATCGAAGCGGTGTTCACCTTCCCGGTGCCGGCCGAGGCGGTGCTGCTGGAGGTGGACATCCGCATCGACGACCGGGTATTGCGGGGTCGGGTACTACCCAAGCGCCAGGCCGAGAACGCCTACGAGGACGCGGTCAGCGGCGGCGACGGCGCGATCCTGCTCCAGGAAGCGGGGCGGGGGCTGTACACCATCAACGTCGGCAACCTGTTGCCGGGGCAAACCGCCCGGCTGCGCTACCGCTACGCGCTGCTGTCGGTCTGGAACGGCGACACCCTGCGCCTGCAACTGCCCACCACCATCGCCCCCCGCTATGGCGATCCCGGCCAGGCCGGCCTGCAACCACACCAGATTCCTCCCGTCGCCCTGGACGCGGACAACCGCTTCAGTCTGGAACTGGAACTGGGCGGACCGCTGCGCCAGGCCGCCGTGGAGTCGCCTTCCCACCGCATCAGCGTCGAGGCCGGGGCGGAAGTGTTACGGGTGCGGCTGGCCGGCAACCGTGAGTTCATGGACCGGGATTTCATTCTCAACATCCGGGGTTCGGCCGAGGCGCGGGCCGCGTTTGGACTGTGCGCGCCTGACCGGGACGGCTGGATCGCCCTGGCCAGCTTTCAGCCGGAACTGTCGGGATACGCCGACGCTGGCGGCCGGGACTGCATTCTGATCGCCGACTGTTCCGGTTCCATGGCCGGCGACTCCATCGCCCAGACCCGCGAGGCTTTGCTGGCGATTCTGGACCGCTTGCAACCGGCGGATCGTTTCAATCTGATCGCCTTCGGCAGTCAGCCGCGCGCCTTCTTCAGTGGATTGCATCCCGCCGACGACCGGGGGCTGGCGCAGGCCCGCGCCCTGGTGGCGGGGCTGGACGCCGACATGGGCGGCACCGAGATCGGCGCGGCGCTGCAACTGGCCTACCGGCAACGCCAGGGTCAGCCGCTGGACCTGCTGCTGCTGACCGATGGCGAGG
This sequence comes from Candidatus Contendibacter sp., assembly GCA_049290615.1. Lineage (GTDB taxonomy): Bacteria > Pseudomonadota > Gammaproteobacteria > Competibacterales > Competibacteraceae > Contendibacter. The sequence goes on along the minus strand of JBATNZ010000221.1, from coordinate 8,050 downwards.
TCTGGAACGTCGGGGAACTGGCGGCGGAAGCCCAGCGTTCCGGCTGCCGAATCTTCACCGTGGGCGTGGGCGCGGCGGTGGCCGAGGGCCTGGTTCGGGGGCTGGCGGACGCCACCGGCGGCGCCTGCGAGTTCGTCCACCCCAACGAGGACATGCCGGCGCGCATCGTCCGCCATTTCGAGCGAATTCGCGCCCCGCGCGCCGAGGCGGCGATGACCTGGCCGGTCGAGCCGACCCGGCGGCTGCCGAAGCGGATTAAGCAAGTGTTCAGCGGCGACACTTTGCATCTGCTGGCCTGGCTGCCGACGCTGCCCAACGGACCGGCGACGCTGAATCTGACGCTGAGCGATGGCCAGCGCTTGAGCCAGACCGTGGCTCTGGAACCGTGGCCGGTGGCGGAGACCGCCGACACGCTGTCCCGGCTGGCGGCGGCCCGGCGCATCGCCCAGTTGTCAGCCGAAGATGCCACGGCGCTGGCGGTGGACTATCAACTGGTCACGCCGCACACCCATTTCCTGATGGTCGACGTCCGCGCCGAGGGCGAAAAGGCCATGGATTTGCCGGAACTGCGCACCGTGCCGCACATGCTGGCGGCCGGCTGGGGCGGCGTGGGGAGAGTGGGGAGAGTGGTGGCGGCAGATCCTTGTATGGCCTCGATGGACGCGAGTCCCGACTATCTCGACATACCGGCATTTCTGCGATGCCAGCCGCCATCATTCCCGCTGGCCGCGCCGGCGCCGCTGGCCGCTCCCCAATCCCTGTTGGGCAGGGCCAGGGCGATGTTCGGCGTCTTGCGGGAGGAAACTCCGCCTCTGACTCCGCCGACGGCGACAGTCGCCGGTTCCCCGTCCGGGTTTGCCCGCTGGCTGGAAACGAACGCCGCGCGACTGGCCGAGCAACAGCAGCCGTTGCCTACCTTGGCCGAACTGGCCCACGCTGGCCTGCCGGACGATCTGCTAACGCGGTTGCGGGAACTGGTTGCCCAGGGCGAAGCCGAAGAAGCGGTGGTGGCGGCGTTGCTCCATGCGTTTCTCCAGCATGGGTCGGAGTGTCGGTTGCCGCGCAACGCCAGCCGCGCCATCCGTTCCCGGTTCCAGAAGCAGGTATCGGCCACGCTGGCGGCGACGGTCGAGCCGCTGGTCAAGACCTGGTGCGCGACGGGGTGAAGGATGACGAGTGAATCGGAACCCACCTTCGGAATTGACGAACTGTGCGCCCTGACCGGCGTCGCCCGGCGCACCGTGCGGTTCTATACTCAGAAAGGGTTGCTGGACCCGCCGGAAGGCGAGCGGCGCGGTGCTTACTACACCCGCCGGCATCTGGAGCAATTGCTGCTGATCCGCAAGTGGCAGGCGGCCGGCGTCTCCCTGGAGCGCATCGGCCGCCTGCTGCGGGGCGAGGCGGCGGGGCTGCCGCCCGCGCCGGAGTTGGGAACCGTCGAGGTCTGGAGTCGGGTGATCCTGCGGCCGGGGCTGGAAGCGCATCTGGAACCGGGCCGGCTGGGGTTGACGCCAGAGCAGGCGCGCGAACTGATCCAGCGCCTGACGGCGGCGGCGAACGAACGGTAAGCGCGCATCCCATGGAAGCTGAAAAATATTTTTATTTCAATTAGTTGGTTTGAAAGGTCCGACAAGCTGCCAGCGACTTTCGTTGTTGAAAACCGGAGCGAACTGAAAACAGGATGACCGACAGCGACTTGCATACCAACCCCCGCCTCCGAACCTGGGCGGCTCTCTTTGCCCTGATGGCTCTGACGCTGCTGGCCGGGGGCTATGGGTATTATCGCGGCGAAGCGGAGCGTATCCGTCAGGCGAAATACCAGGATATCGCCGCCATCGGCGAACTGAAAATCGGCCAGATCCGGCAATGGCGGCAGCAGCGCCTGGCCGACGCCCGCAGATCCGCGGCGGGTCCGTTCTTCCGGCGGGCGCTGGCGGAGTGGCGAAAGGATCCCGAAACCCCAGGTTTGCGGGCGGACTGGCGGCAGCGGTTGAAGCTTGAGCAGGAAGCGTATGGCTACGCTGACGTGCTGCTGCTCGATCTGGATGGGCGCATTCTGCTGGCCGCCAACGACGACCCCGACCCGGTTGATTCCGCCACCCAGCAGGCCATCGTGGCGGCCCTCGCCGGTCGCGGCGCGGTATTCTCCGATTTCCATCGCTCTCCCCGCGGCCGCGTCTACCTCGACACCGTCGTACCGGTACCCGACGCCGAGGGGCGTCCGCTGGCCGTGCTGGTGTTGCGCAGCGACGCGGCCTCCTACCTCTATCCCCTGATTCAGTCCTGGCCCACGCCCAGCCGCAGCGCCGAAACGCTCCTGGTCCAGCGGGAGGGCGAAGCGGTCGTTTTTTTGAACGAACTGCGCCACAAGGCCAATACTGCCCTGTCCCTGCGCACCCCGCTGACCCAGAGCGAGCTGCCGGCGGCGCGGGCGGCGCTCGGCCAGCAGGGCCTGTTCCAGGGCAAGGACTATCGCGGCGTGGAGGTGCTGGCCGACCTGCGCTCCATCCCCGGGTCGCCCTGGTTCCTGGTGGCCAAGGTGGATGTCGAAGAGATCATGGCCGAGGCGCGCTACCGCGCCGGGATGGTCACCCTGTTCGTCCTCCTGGGCATCCTGCTCACCGGGGCGCTGACCGCGATTGCCTACCGGCGGCGGCAGATCGGCCTTTATCGCGATCTGTATCGGGCAGAGCGGGGGCAGCGGGAGGCCCAGGAGGAATTCCGCACCACCCTCTACAGCATCGGCGACGCCGTCATCACCACCGATGCGGAAGGCCGGGTCCGGCGGATGAACCCGGTGGCGGAGCGGCTCACCGGCTGGCCGGAGACTGAAGCCCAAGGCCAGACCCTCGACACCGTGTTCCACATCATCAACGAAGAAACCCGCGCCGTGGTCGAAAACCCGGTCCAGCGCGTGCTGCGCGAAGGGACGGTAGTGGGGCTGGCCAACCATACCCTGCTCATCGCCCAGGACGGGACCGAACGCCCCATCGCCGACAGCGGCGCGCCGATCCGCTACGAAAGCGGCGCCATCGCCGGCGTGGTGCTGGTGTTCCGCGACCAGAGCGAGGAACACGCGGCGGAGCAGGGGTTGCGCGACAGCGAGCACCGCTTCCGCCGGGCCGTGGTGGAAGCGCCGTTCCCGATCATGATTTATGCCGAGGATGGTGAAGTGCTGGTGCTGAGCCGCACCTGGAAGGACATCACAGGCTACGACGAGACCGACCTGCCCACCGTCGCCGACTGGATGGAACGGGCCTATGGCGCGCGTCGGAAACCCCTTCGGTCCGCCATCGACCGGATCTACGCCGGAGGCCAGCGCCAGACGGAAGGCGAATTCACGGTCGCCTGCAAGGACGGAACGCAGCGGGTATGGGCGTTCAGTTCGACCCCGCTGGGTCCGCTACCCGACGGTCGCCGCATGGTCGTCAGCATGGCCGCCGACCTCACCGCGCGCCAGCGGGCCGAGGAAGAGGTGCTCCGCAACGAGGCGCGATTGCGCAGCCTGGTAAGCATCCTGCAATACTCCGCTGATTCGGTGCAGGAATTCCTGGACTACGCGCTGAACGAAGCCATCCAACTGACCGGCAGCAAGATCGGCTACCTCTATCGCTACTACGAAGATCGCCGGGAGTTCGTGCTGAACTCCTGGTCCCGCGAGGTGATGCGGGAATGCACCGTCGTCAATCCCCAGAGCTGCTACGAGCTGGACAAGACCGGCCTCTGGGGCGAGGCGGTCCGCCAGCGCCAACCGATTCTGGTCAACGACTTTACCGCCGCGCACCCTCTCAAGAAGGGTTATCCGGCCGGCCATGCCGAACTCTTCAAGTATCTCACCGTGCCGGTCTTCAGCGGCGGCAAAATCGTCGGCGTGGTCGGGGTGGCCAACAAGGAGAGCGATTACCACGAAACCGATATTCTCCAACTCACCTTGCTGATGGAGGCGGTGTGGAAGGTGGTGGAGCAGAGGCAGGCCGAGGACAAGGAACGCCAGGCCGTGCGCTCCTTGCGCATGCTCAGCCACTGCAACAAGGTCATCGCCCTGGCCGAGGAAAACGCCGGGCTGATGCGGGAGATTTGCCAAATCCTGGTAGCGGAGGGGGGCTGGCGGATGGCCTGGGTGGGCGTGGCCGAGCCGGGACCGGGCAAGCGGGTGCGTCCGGTGGCTCAGGCCGGACTCGAGGACGGCTACCTTGAGGCGATCCAGATCACCTGGGACGAGTCCCCAATTGGGCAGGGTCCCGCCGGCACGGCCATTCGCACCGGCCGGCCGGTGGTCTGCCAGAACCTGCTGACCGACCCCAGCTTCGCGCCGTGGCGCGCGGAGGCGACCCGGCGTGGTTATGTCGCCGTCATCGCGCTGCCGCTGACCAACGAAACCGGCGTGTTCGGCGCGCTGACCCTCTACGCGGCGGAGCTGGACACCTTGGGTCCGGCCGAAGTCGCTCTATTGCGCCGGCTGGCCGACAATTTGGCCTACGCCCTGCGCGTGTTGCGGATGAAGGAAGCCGGCGAGCAGGCGGCGCGCAAACACGAGGCCCTTGAGGCCCAGCTCCTCCAGGCCCAGAAGATGGAGGCGGTGGGACGACTGGCGGGCGGCGTGGCGCACGACTTCAACAACATGCTGGCGGTGATCGCCGGTCATGCCGAGATGGCCCTGGAGCAGACGGCGCCCGACTGTCCGCTGTACGCCGACCTGCTGGCGATTCAGAAAGCCGCCCAGCGCTCGGCCGATCTGACTCGCCAGTTGCTGGCTTTCGCCCGCAAGCAGACCATCGCGCCCAGGGTGCTCGACCTCAACGACACCATCGCTGGTATGCTAAAAATACTCGGGCGGCTGATCGGCGAGGACATCGCCCTGCTCTGGAAACCCGCCAATTCATTGTGGCCGGTGAACGTGGACCCGGCCCAGATCGACCAGATTCTGGCCAACCTGGTGGTCAACGCCCGCGACGCCATCGCCGGCGTCGGCAAGATCATCATCGAAACCGGTCGGGCGGACTTCGACGAGAGCTATTGCGAGACCCACCCCGACTTTATCCCCGGGCGGTACGTGCTGCTGGTGGTCAGCGACAACGGTTGCGGCATGGACAAAGAGGTTCTGGCGCAACTGTTCGACCCGTTTTTCACCACCAAGCCGCAAGGGCGGGGCACCGGTCTCGGTCTGGCCACGGTGTACGGCATCGTCAAGCAGAACCACGGCTTCATCAATGTGTACAGCGAACCGGGGCAAGGCTCGACCTTCAGAATCTACCTGCCCCGCCACGCGGCGGACCAGGCCGGCGCCAGCCCGACGCCGGCGCCGGCCATCGCGCCGACTGGCGCCGAAACCGTGTTGCTGGTCGAGGACGAGGCGGCGCTGCTCAAACTCGGCAAGCTATTGCTCGAACGGCTGGGCTATACCGTGCTGGCCGCCGGGAGCCCGAATCAGGCGCTCGAACTGGCCGGGGCGCACGCGGGCGTCATCCATCTGCTGTTGACCGACGTCATCATGCCGGAAATGAGCGGCCGCGACCTGTGGCAACGGCTCGGCGCCCTGCGGCCGGGCCTCAAATGCCTGTTCATGTCCGGCTACACCGCCAACGTCATCGCCCATCACGGCGTTCTCGACGACGGCGTCCACTTCCTGCAGAAGCCCTTTTCCCGGGAGGCGCTGGCCAATAAACTCCGCGAGGTGCTGTATGGACCATGATCGAACCGGCGCGCGCGCCGCATTCCGGTTAACAACCAAAGGCTAAAGGCGTCGCGGAAACCGTTCACCGCAACCTTTGGCCCCCACTATCATCCACTTCCGAGTCCGCGCCCATGAAAAGCCATTTCTCGCTGATCCTGCTGTCCACCTTGCAATGCAACGCCGACTGCGAGTATTGCTTCGAGAACAAAACCACCGACCGGCTGACGCTCGACCGACTGGGCGAGATGATCCGCAAGGTGCTGGACTACATGGTGGAGAAATCGCTGGTCTCGCTGACCATCTACTGGCAGGGCGGCGAGGCGATGCTGCTGCCGCCAAGCTGGTACGAGCAGGCCAACGAACTGATCCAGCGCGAGGCCGAGGCGCGCGGCAAGCAGGTGTTTCACAGCCTGCAAAGCAACATGCTGGCCTACAGTTCCCGCTGGAACCCGGTCATCGCCGGGATGTTCGGCAATTCCGTCGGCACCTCGCTGGACTATCCCAACCTGCACCGCAAGCTGCTGGGGCAGGGGCCGGAAAGCTACAACGAAATCTGGGGCCGGCGGGTGCGGGAAGCGCGGGCGGCGGGCATCGAGGTGCAGGTCATCGCCGTGCCCAATCAGGCCACGCTGGAGATCGGCGCCGAACGGTTCTACACCCACTTCGCGGACGAGCTCGGTATCACCGAGTTTCAGGTCAATACCCCGTTTCCGGGTGGCGAGGCGACCGCCGCCAAGCAGGAACTGCCGGTGGCGGAGGTGGAAAAACTCAGCCGCTTCTACACCGAACTGGCCGATGTCTGGCTGGAGCGCGGCTACCGCAACGGCGTGCGGGTCGGCCCGTTCGATGCCCTGCTTCAGCATTTCAGCCACGAGCCGGCGACCCTGCCCTGCATTTGGGGCGACAACTGCGCCAGTGCCCTGGTTTCGATTGACGCCCGCGGCTATGTGGCTCAGTGCGACTGCTGGGTGACCAGCTACCCGGATTACCACTACGGCAACATTTTCGAGTGCGACAGCTTCGGGGAATTGCTGAAAAACAGTCCGGTGCGCCAGCGGTTCAACGAGCGGCCCATTCAGTTGATCCAGCGCGACTGCCTGAGTTGCGATTACCTCTCGCTGTGCCATGGTGGCTGCCCGGTGCGGACCTATACCGTCCACGGCACGCTGTTCGAAAAAGATCCCTACTGCGAACTCTACAAGTCCGTGTTCGGGCGGATGGAACGGGCGGCCCAGACACTGGCGCGGGAGGCGGTGGCGGCGCGCGGCGTGGCGGCCTGAGCGTTCCCGATTGCATGGCCTTCCCGGAATATCCACGTGGAATAACACGCCGGCATGAAGGCTATCGGTCTGCTCCCCGAAGTGCGTTTAACTCCTCGCTTCAGTCAACATTCAGCTAAAATAGCCTAAGTTTTATGCGCTTTTTCATCCAGCCTCGAACCCCGTCAGGCTGGTGGACGCGCACCACCCACGATAAAGGATGGCTGGCGATGAATAAAACCGATCTTTTACTGGCCGCGACCCTGAGTTGTATCCCGATCGCTCCCATCTGGGCGACCGAACCGCCAAAATCCGACCCGGTGATCGATGACATCAAAGCGGTCCTGCGCCAGCATGACGAGGCCATCAACAAACAGAATATGAAGGCCGTGATGGGACTCTACGCCGATAACCCCGACGTGGCGTTGATGGGCACCGGCCCCGGCGAATTCTGGAAGGGCAAGGTGGCGGTGGAGGAAACCTACAAAGAGTTCTTCAAGGACCTCAAGGTGGGTTCGTTCAAGTATGAATGCCCGGATGTCTCGGCTGGGCATGACGGTAACGTCGCTTGGCTGGCGGCCTCTTGTAACATGCGCGATAGCACCCTCGACGGTCAAACCCGGGACTATGTACTGAATGTTTCGGGAGTGCTGAAGAAGGAAAACGCCGGCTGGCGCTTTCAGATTCTTCACTTTTCCGGCCTGACCGGCGACGACGCGCCACCACCGGAAGACGATGGCGCACCGGCGGTGGAAGGCGAAAAACCGGCGGCGGCGGATCTCACTCCCAAACCGGTTCCGAAGACCCAGTGAGAGGAGAACTAATAATGACTGACCATGATGATGAGCAACGAGACGACACGATAACCGACAATCTCGACCAGGAACCGGACGGGCAGGAACGACGCGAGTTTCTGCGTAGCCTGGGCAAGTGGTCGCAGGCGGTGATTGGCGGCGTGTTGGTGGGTGGCGCCCTGACCACCTCCGACCAGGCCCAGGCATGGTACAACCGGGGCGGTAGTTGGTATAACCGGGGCGGTGGTGGCTGGGGCAACCGAAGCGGCTGGTATAACGGAGGCGGCGGTGGCTGGGGCAACCGGGGCGGCGGTGGCTGGGGC
>JBATNZ010000220.1:22500-57514 GCA_049290615.1 Candidatus Contendibacter sp. | reverse complement strand
GACCAGCACCCGCACCCGCGCGCCGCGCTCCCGGCACCCCGCCACCAGCCGGCGGCCGATAAAGCCGGTCCCGCCGGTCACCAGCACCGGCCGGTCGTGGAAAAAATCCGGCGCTACCACCACCGCCACCCATGCCGGTTGAAGAATATCGCCGCCGCCCGCAGGAACAGTCCGATGTGGCGAACGCCCTTGCGGGCGGCGTGGCCACCGAGATGGACGACGCGGACCCGCGGCACGTACACCAGTCGCGTCACTTTCCCCAGTCGCAGACTCAGGTCAAAGTCCTCGAAATATAGAAAATACTCCGGCTGAAATCCGCCCACCCGGTCCAGCGCCGCCCGCCGACAGAGCATGAAACAGCCACTGGCGATAGGCGGATCCCAGCACGCCGCGGCGCCGGTTCGGTCGCGCCATTCGTACCGATCCAGCCGCGTCCGGAACCAGCGCCGCAACCAGCCGGGCGCGAAGCCGCGCAGCGCCAGATCCAGCACGGTCGGATAACGTTTGCACAGATATTGCCGCTGACCGTTTCCACCCCAGGCCGCCGGCGTCACCAGACCAGCTTCGGGATGAGCGGACAGGAACGCCAAGCCCGCGCTGAGCGCATCTTCTTCGAGCAGCACATCGGGATTGAGAATCAGGTGAAAAACGCCGGATGGTTCGGTTCTCTCTCCTCCCGCCAAGGGGGAGAGGGTCAGGGCGAGGGAGTCCGCAAGCAGGCGAAACGCCAGATTGTGGCCAGCGCCATAGCCGACATTGCCCTGTCCGCTCAGCAACTCGGCCGTCGCCGGCAATTGCACCGTCTCCAGCACCGCGCGCAACGGATCGCGCCAACCGGTTCCCGGACCATTGTCCACCAGCGCCAGCCTGGCCTCGGTCAACCCGCCGTGCTGGCTGGCGTGGCGCAAGGCCCGCCCGAGATGCGCCAGCACCCGCGCCAGCAGATTCAGGTCCGGGGCGTAAGTGACGAGGGTAATGTCGAGCCGGATCAAACCGCCACCGTCACGTCCAGCGCGCCAGCAGCTCGGCCAGCCTGTCGCGTCGCTCGCGCAACCAGCGCGCGCCATCCCGCAGTGGCGCGGTCAACCGCCAGGATCGCGAGGTTGTGATCCATTCATAACGATCCCGCCACTCCCGGTCGATCCGGGCGATTTCGGCGCGTTGCGTCTCCAATTGGGCCTGAAGTTCGCGTTCCCGATCTTCGCCAGCCCGCGAGTCCGCATCACGCCTTGCTTGCAGTGGTTTAGCCACCGGGACATCGACGACCCGCCACCAGGCCGCCACCGCGGCCTGGAGTGTTGGCAATATCCCGGCGGCTTCGCTCCCCTCGATCACCCAATAAGCCTCAGCCGCTTCGACCTCGCGCGGCAAGGTGTAGGTTCTGAAACGATTCAGCGCCTCGACGTGGCGATCATAGGCCTGCGTCGCAAGCTGGCTGGCAAAGCAGGCCAGCGCCCGGCGCTTGCGCTCGATCAGGTCGGTGATATCCAGCAGGCGATTGGGCGGCAGGGGCGCGCCGATTTCGTAGAATGCCAGCTTGATCCGGCCGGCCAGACGGTGCGCGACTTCCAGCGCGGCCAGCGCCAGCGCGCGATGATCGGGATGCAGTTCGTAAGGCGAAGGGGCATACAGCCAGCGCGCGTCCGATGCCGCCACCGCCTCGCATAACCGTTGCATCAGCGGCTCGCCGCAACTCAACTCCCGGTCGCGGTATTCCCAGAACTCGGGTTCGCCATAACCCAGGATGGCGGCAGCCTCCCGGCTTTCCTGACGCCTTTGCGCCACATAAGCCGCCCGTTCCACATCGTCGGCTTGCCATCCGCCGCCGTCGGTCAGGATAATCACCCTGATCGGGTCGCCCATGGCGGCATGACGCAGGATGGCGCCGGCGCAACCGAACACCTCGTCGTCGGGATGCGGGGCCAACACCAGGGCCGACCCCTGTCCGACATTGCGCGCCGCGTGATAGGGTATTAGCTCGCTCTCGCTACTCATCCGCGTCCGCCGTTCTACTCCGAAATTCCGATGAGCGCGGCTCTTGCATCCCCGACCGTCTGGCCACGCCGTTGAACGAACGCGAAGTTTACCATATCCGTGATTACCGGCCGGGCGACGAAACCGCCATCACCGAGTTGTTCGGCCAGGCGTTCGGCGCACCGCTGACCGTGGCGCAATGGCGCTGGAAATACATCGATGCCGGCCTGGAAACGCCCTTGGCGACGCTGGCCTTCGACCCAGCGGGGCGACTGGTAGGCCATGCCGGGGCGATTCCACTGCGGGGCTGGCGACAAAACCGCCCCCTGCCCTGCTTTCAAGTCTGCGATGTGATGGTGCATCCCGCAGCTCGCGGACAACTGGGCGGGCGGAACCTGTTTACCCGGTTGGCCCGGGAACTGCTGGGCAACCTGGCGGAACGCTGGCCCGACGCCTTTGCCTATGGGTTTCCCGGGCAGCGACCGTTCCGGCTGGGAGAATATGCGCGGGTTTACGGTCGGATCGAACGGGCGCCCGCCGTCCGCCGGCTAGCCCAGCGCGGAGGATTCCCGCTGCTGTACACTCGGCCGCTGGCCTGGGATGATTCGCGGCTGGATGCGTTGTGGGCGCGACTGGCGCCCAATTTCGCCCTGGCGCTGATTCGCGATCGGGCTTATCTGGTCTGGCGCTACGCTACCCATCCTCTTCACACCTACGAGCTGATCGGGCTGCACCTGGCTGGTCGGCTGCTCGGTTGGGCCGTCACGCGGCGGGACGATGACCGGCTGCGCGTGATTGATCTGTTGCTACCGCGCCGCTGGCTGAAACCGGCGCTGGCCGCGCTGGATCGCGCCGCATTGGCGGTGGACGCCACCGAGATAGAAATCTGGCTGCCGCGCGGCTGGCGCGAAGCCGGCGGTGGACAACAGGAATTGACTGAAATCGTGGTGGCGAATATGGTCTGGCGGTTACCGATTCCGACCCATGAGGTCAGCGGAAGTCTTTATTACACCATGGGTGATTTGGACATCTTTTAGGAGAGAACAAACCCAATGCCCTTTAGCAATACCGAACAGCTATCGCCCATTCTCGCTGAAATCACTCGTCTGAATCCACGTTCGATACTCGACGTCGGCTGTGGTCTCGGTCTTTATGGAATGCTGTGCCGAATCCATCTCGATTTGTACCACGACCTTGAGTTCTATCGGAAGCTGGACGGATCACAACCTTGGAGCACGCGAATCGATGGCATCGAGGGCTGTGAAACTTACACGCCCTTCATTCCCCACTGGGCCTATGACAAAATCCATATCGGTAACGCCTTGGAGCTTGTGCCCACCTTCGCGGAAGGTCAATACGATCTGGTCCTGATCCTGGCCGTGATCGAACACCTGACCCACGACGAGGGAATGCAGCTCATCAATCAACTGAAGCGAATCGGTCGGGCTATCATACTTTCGGTTCCGAAGAACTGGCAGGAACAACGGATTGAAGGCTATCCGCTGGAAACCCACCGTTCGCATTGGACCGAACAGGATCTCCGCAACGCCGGTTTTACCCGGTTCCTGCCACACTGGGGTGCATGGCTGGCAGTGTACGGAATTCCTCCCCATCCTCAATCGACAGAGAATGCCGCTTCCGATAGTACCACCCAAATATCCGACCAGTTGGGCCAGGTGAACGACAGGCTCGACCAGATGCACGCCGTTTTTTCTCATCTGGCAAGCCAAATGAATACGCTCAATGAAATCACCGGGCAGACCAGGCGCGATCTCAGTACATCTTTGCTCAATCAGCAGGTCATCTTTGACCGCCTGAGTATTTCCAGCCGATTGCGATCCTTAAAAAAACGTCTGGGCAAGATTTTCTCGCGCCACCTGCCATAGCCTGATTCTTTATTGATGACAGCGCATAACAAAGAAAACCCGTTTTTCCGGGCAGATATCCAGGGGTTGCGCGCGCTCGCCGTTCTTTTTGTGGTTTTATACCATGCAAGATTGCCGTTCTTCACGGGCGGTTATGTGGGAGTGGATATCTTCTTTGTCATATCAGGATATTTAATTACTGGCTTACTTACACGGGAGCTGGAACAGCGGGGGCGCATCGATTTCGTTGCTTTTTACGCGCGCCGGATCAGGCGACTGCTGCCCGCCGCAATGGTCGTGTTGATAGCAACGGGTGTCGCGGCCAGGATATGGCTGTCTCCGCTTGAACAGCGGGAGCTAGCGCCATCCATGTTGTACTCGGCCCTGTATGCCAGTAATTTATGGTTTGCGTCCGAAGCAACCAGCTACCTGGCCGCTGACGTACATACTAATCCATTGCTACATACCTGGTCGCTGGCGGCGGAAGAGCAATTTTATCTGGTCTGGCCGTTGCTGATGCTATTGGGGACATATGCCGGTTCGGCGTCGAGGCGTCGCGCCCGACTGACGGCAACAATGGCTCTGGTTTTCGCGGCATCGCTAGCCGCCGCGCTCTGGACCATGGATATTTCGCAACCCTGGGCATTTTTTGGGTCTCCCATGCGCGCCTGGGAATTTGCCGCCGGGGGATTGGCTTGCATGGTCAATCACCGCTTCAAAGGTTTTTCCAGCACGGTGACGGATGCGCTTGCCGTGACTGGACTGGTGATGATGATCGGCGCCGTCATGCTGTTCAACGACCAAACGCGGTTTCCCGGACTCATGGCGCTGATCCCGGTAGTGGGCGCGGTACTGGTGCTCTTGACGGGCGCTGGGGCTCCGGGGAGGGTGACCCGGTGGTTCGATATTCCCGCTATCCAGACGACTGGCAATCTTTCCTATTCCTGGTATCTCTGGCACTGGCCCATTCTGGTATTCGCCGCAACGGTCGCCACCCCGCCCAGCGTGATAGCGCGGCTGGGGTATGTACTCGCTTCCTTCGTGCTGGCGGGTCTGACTTATACCGTGATTGAAAATCGGGTGCGCTTCAGTCCGATACTGACGTCGTCGCCGCTACGGTCGCTTGCCCTCGGCGTCGCCCTTACCATCATCGGGACAGGCGGCGCCTTAACCCTATTGGCAGTTGCCAAGTCGGCGCTTGCCGCGCCGGACCAGGCGCGGTTCGTTCACGCGCGGGAAGACTTGCCGAAAGTCTACGCGGATGGGTGTCATCTCCCTCATTTTCAGGAGAATCCACCGCCATGCGTTTATGGGAACCCCCAAGCATCGAAAACTCTTGTCCTGTTCGGCGATTCCCATGCCGCACAGTGGTTTCCCACATTTGAACGAATCGCCCATGAAGCGGGGTGGCGACTGATTTCACTCACCAAGTCGGCTTGTCCTTCCGTAGGGGTAACACCTTATAACACTCAGCTTAAACGTCGATACGAGGAATGCGCGCGCTGGCATTTGGCGGTGATGCGGCGTATTGCCGCCGAACATCCGACGATGGTCGTGTTGGCTAATTATTCAGCTTATTACCTGCAAGGTCCGCAAGCTATCGACGCCAACGCATGGCGCGAAGCGCTACGCAAAACGCTGACTGATTTGCGACATTCTGGAGCTGACGTGACTGTTTTGCGCGATACGCCACAACCCGGTTTCGATGTGCCAACCTGTTTATCCAGAGCGTCGTGGCGTGATGAGAATATTCAGTCGACATGCGGTTTTGATCGAGAGAAATCGTTGAACCTTGCAGTATTCCAATCCGAGCAGGCCGCTATTGCCGGAATAGATGGGGTCGCGATGATCGATCCTTCCGATCTGATTTGCGTGGGATCGACTTGCCAGTCGGTCATTAGGGAACACGTCGCTTACCGAGACAGCAACCACCTCACGGCAAGGATTAGCGAAAGCTTTGCGCCAGATATTCTTGTCCGATTAAACTTATCCGAGAGGTTTTCAGTTTCGAGAAATCTCGCCACCCTCGATTGAGTTAAAAGACCAATTATTTTCCAGATGACAAACACCCAACTCCAGTGAATCCTTTTTTACCTCGAATTTATTCAAGATCTTTTCGTGGTAAACCATCAAGCCCTGGTTGTCGAAAATTCGGGCGTGGGCATTATAGACGCCTCCCAGCAAAGGTATCCTGGGATACGTAATCAGTATCTCATGTTCTCGACCTTGCAAGGGAGGACGGCCAGCCAAATGAGTACCCGTCGCGAATACTCCATAACCGTTTTGCATCTTGATCGAAAAGGAAACATGAAAGGGAAGATTGGGATTGGCGCTTTCGATACGCAATCGAAAGCGTAAATCGTCGCCGCGCCGGCAAGGAAGTTCGTTCAACAACTCAAGGCTGATGATGCGTACTGGAATTTCGGGATGCGCGCCAGCATCGGCTTGATCGCACTGGACGCCGCGCTGGGCCTGCCATGCCTCGTAGGCGGGAATGACCTGAAGGGTCTCGCCCTGCATCCAAACTCTGCCTTCCCGCAACCAGAGCGTCTCATCACAGAATATGCTGACCTGATACAAGCTATGGGAACAGAAGATAATCGTGCGGCCACGATTCTTGAATTCCATCATCCGGTCAATGCACTTCTTCTGGAAATACACGTCACCGACGGACAAGGCTTCGTCCACGATCAAAATGTCCGGATCGAGCGTTGCGATCAATGAGAAGGCCAACCGCATTCGCATACCGGTGGAATAGGTCTTCAGCGCCCGGTCAATAAAGGCTTCCAGCTCGGCGAAGGCAATGATTTCATCTATTCGGGTCTGCACCAACCGGCGCGACAGGCCGAGAACATCGCCATACAGGAAGATGTTTTGCCGGCCAGTGAATTCGGTATGGAATCCAACCCCCAGTTCGAGCAGTCCCAGAACCACGCCATCGCGTTCGATAGTCCCCTGACTGGGCGTCATGGTTCCGGCAATCAGTTGCAGCAGCGTACTCTTGCCCGCGCCGTTGTCGCCCACCACGCCCAGGGTCCGGCCATGCGGCAGTTCGAAACTAACGTCTCGCAGCGCTACAAAATCGCTATGGCGCGGTCGCCGGAACAGCAATTCCTTCAGGCGATCGATGGGCTGATCGTAGAGCCGGTAGATCTTGGTCAGATCGCTGACCCGCAGGGCGACTTGAGAGTTGCCATTCATGCCATTCAATGCTCGCGCTTGGTGCTATTCAATTTCATCAACTCGGCCTCATAGGCGCTCGCCATTCGCTGGACCGACAACTCCCGTGCTCGCTCCAGACCGCGCGCCGTCAGTGCCCGCCGACCAGTCGGATCCGCCAGCAACCGCAACACCGCCGCCGCCAGTGCGGCGGGATCGTTCGGCGGCGTCAGTACGCCATGGTCTCCACCGCCCAACACCTCACGCGGGCCGTAGGGGCAGTCGGTGGCGACCACCGCCGTACCGCAGGCCAAGGCTTCCAGCATGGTGTAACCGAAACCTTCGAACTGGCAGGTGTGGATGAATACATCGGCGCGGCGCAGATAGGGATAAACATTGTCGCGGTGACCGAGGAACCGCACCGCGCCGGCCAATCCCCAAGCAGCGATTTGGGCTTCCAACGCCGCCCGCTCCGGGCCATCGCCGAGAATCAGCAGAACCGCCGGCCGCGCGGCGCGAATCCGCCGAAACGCTTCCAACAACAGGCCAAGGTCTTTTTCCGGGGCCAATCGGGCCATGGCGCAGAGCACGGGGGTTTCATTCCGGTCGAGATCGGCCAGCTCCGGAATTTCGGCTTGAGCGGCGCGGGTGGCGACATCCAGATCGATGCCATTGGGAATGACCGCGATCCGACGGGATGGGGTGAAAAACCGCCGCCGCAGTTCGTCGGCCGTACCGTGCGACGGCACGATTATCCGATCGGCCAGCAGCGCGGTTCCCATCACCGCGGTTCGCAAAAACAGCCGCCGCTGGAAACCGCGTTCGTGGTGGCGCATGTACTCATAAAACGGCCCACGGAAACTGGCCACGATTTTTACCCGACCGCCGCCCGACCGCCGGCCCAGCGCCACCAGCGCCGAGGGGTAATGCATCATGCCCAGCGCCACATCCGGTTTGACCTCTCGCAACAATACCGCCGTGCGCCGACCATCGGCCAGCAGCTTGCGGCCATCCTCGAAGCCGCCGGTCAGACCGTAAGCGGAAGCATCGCGGAAGTCGTCGTACTGTTGCGGCAGCAAGTGGCGGAGAACTCCAGGCGCGGCCAAGGTGATGCGGCGAATCTTCCGTCGATCCAGGTATTGCAGCAGATTGGCGGTGGTGCGTTCGGCGCCGCCGAACACATAGGCGATGTGCAAGATCAGCAGATGAATAGCCGCCTCCTACAACACATCGGCGAAGCCCGGCTCCAGCCGCCGAAAGACGTAGACTCCCGCAACGAGCGCGCCAGCGGCGAACAGGCTCAGTCCCGCCCAGGTCCACGGCGTCGGCCAGACGCCGGCCAATACCGCGCCGTGGTAAGCCTCGGCGAAAGCGGTGAACGGGTTGAGATGGATCAGACCGCGAAACTCCTCCGGCACCTGCGATAGCGGGTAAAGCACCGGCGCGGTATAGAAGATGACGGCCAGCAGCAAGCCCAGTATCTGCTGGATATCGCGCAGATAGACGGTGAAGGACGCCAGCAGCAAGCCCAGTCCGGCGGTTACAACAAACTGGAGACTCCACAAAATCGCCACCGCAACCAGCGTGCCGGGCGCCATTCCGCCCCGCCACACCGCGAAAGCCGCCAGAAACAGCAGGTAGCTGCCCGCATGAACCACGAAAGCCGCGGCGGCGGCGGCCAGTGGAAACACCCGCACCGGAAAGTGAACCTTGCGGACCACATCGCGCCGGTTGAGGATGGCGCTGGTGGCGCGGGTCAAACCTTCCTGGAAGGCAAACCACGGTAGCAACGCCGACAGCAGAAAGACAATGAAAGGGGTATCGGCCAGCGCGGTGCCTGCTGGAAACCGGATCCGCATGACGGCGGCGAATACCCACCAGTACAGCAGGATAAACAGCACCGGCTGCAGAACGCTCCACACTACGCCCAGTAGGGAACCGGCGTATTGCTCGCGCAGTTCCCGCCCGATGAAGGGCGGGAACAGCCGTAGCGCGCCGGGCAACCGTTGAATCAGCTTCATCCGGCGCGGGATCCACGATTTCGCTTAATAACTGGTGGAACTCTTCTCGGCCATTTCATCGTAGTATTCCCGATACCAGTTATCGTTCACAAACACCCACGTTTCCAGAAGCGTCATGGTTTTGCGTGGTTGGCTGACGATCTTGCCATTGGGCAGCTTGAACTCGGGAACCTCTGATTCGAATTCCATCTGGACTCTAGCCAGATTACCTTTCTGGACTATCGGACCTACTTGGTAACGATGATACTTGATCGCGCCTGTACTGCTCAGATAGGTCTTGAGGTCACGCTTATGGCGGAAGAACGGATCCGTAAGGGCATAGGCCGTCTCGTACTGGCCGTCCTGCATGGCTTGCCAGTATTGCGTTACCCGCTCGCGCAACCGGACTTCGGTGGCGCGCGCCTGAATCTCCGATATTCTGAAACCTTCCGCATTCCGCCGTACCTCGTCCCAAGTGAAGGGATATAAAACGTAGTCCCTCTGGCCCAATTCCAAGGTATCATCCTTGTACTGTCGGGCAACCAGCCAGAAACGGTCATCGCGGTTGAGCAGCAAGCGGGGCCGTGCGTTCAGGCCCAGGTTCCACACTCCCGGTCGGCCCAGCGGCAGCGCCGGTTCCCAAGTCGCGCCGTAGTCCTTGGAATAGCTGACGTACACATTGGGCCGAATGCCGCGCCAATCTTCCCAAGCCAGCATCACCGTCCCCGGCTGCGCGCCCAGCGCCAACACCGGATACTCCGCCCGGGTTAGTCTGAGGTCATCGTCGCGGACGGTCTGGGGCTTTTGCCAGGTCGCGCCGTTGTCGGTGGAGCGTACTAGGTAAACGTTATCCTTGCTGTCATCAGGGTCGATCAACCGCCGGTTGCCATCCAGCGCGATCAGAATGTGACCCTTGTGGTCGGTGGCGATGCTGAGGCCGCCAATATCCAGGCCACGCAGTTCGTCGAGAGCGAATCGCTTCCAAGTCTGGCCCTTGTCATCGGAATAGAGACCCTCCAACAGCATCTTGGCGTCATTGTCATACTGTCCCAACCACAGCAGGAACCAGCGGTCGCCTGACTTAAAGGCTTCAAAAATCGGTGTGATCGGCGGCGCATCAGCGATTTTCGTCAGCGGCCCAAAGCTCTTCTTGGCGCGGTCGAACACCCGCAGGGTCATCGCCAGCTTGCCTTCATGCACCATCCAGGAAAACACCGGGATGACGTCCTGATCGATGATCCAGGCGGGATAACGACCAGGCATCACCCGCTCCACCGGCGACAACACCTTGCCATCCTGCTCGACCGTGCGGAAGTAGAGGTGGTACTGCTCTTTGGTGGCCGGATCGCCCTTCTCGCCCAGCCACAGCAGATATTCGACCTCCCCAGCGCGTTCCAGCTTGAGTCGGGTCAGCGGATCCGATTCCTCGCCGGCCACCACCACCGGCGGCGGCGGCACACCAGCAGGGTCGAGCTTGGGAATCAGGTACAGATGCTTTTGCGGCAGCTTGTCTCGCCACAACACGGCCACGCCATCACCAACCGGCGTCATGGCCAGACCAGACTGCTGGCGCGGCCGGTCCGTGGCGCCCAACCCGACTTCGGCGCCATCGGGCCGCCGCACATACAGCGTGTTGTCCGCGCCGTAATAGGCGAACCAGGGACTCCCCTTGCCGGAGAGGGTGAAATCCCAACCGGTGTATTGATCGGGAGAGTGTCCGTTCAAAACCGTGGGATTGAGGGTATCGGCCGCCGTCGCCACCACGGCCAGCAACATGCCCACCAACGCAAAAATCAATTTCATCGTGACCTACCTTTGCAGACCTGCCACGCGACTCCCACCCACGGGAGTCGCGCTTGATGCGGATCGGTTAGAAACTAAAAAGGGCCACGCGAAGTGGCCCTTTTCCCAGCCACGGACCAAGCCGTGGCAAAGGTTTTACTGCTTATCGCTCGGTTGGGTCGGTGACGCCGCTATGCCAATATAGGGAATGGCGGGTGCCCCATACACTGGCGGGAAAGGCAACGCTGCCGTCGTTTTCCGTGTGTCAATCAAAGGATACGGAGCATTGAGCTGGGCGTCCTGGGGTATATCAAACACCGGGAGGAGCTTGGCGGAACCCGTACCGACCGTTACCAGCTCGCGCGCTACCGACTCACGGATCCCCTGCCGCAGCCAGAAGCCGTTGTTCCAACTATTGCTACCCGTGGGTTTACCATCCAGATTCGCCGGCGCCACGTCGTTATACTCCAGCTTCAACACGGTGGCTTGGCCGGAAAGAACCGCAACGTTGCTCCAGCCACCGCTGTCCTTCACAAATTGCTGGGTGGCGGAGCTAATCAGACTGGGAACATTCACCCGGCCAATGCAGGTCACCGTGGCCACCAGCGCACCAGAGTACGGGTTTTCGTCGCGGTCATACATCACATCGAGCGCCGGATTGGCCGGATCATTCACCAACAGACCGACGGTCGCCGTACTGCCGCCTGGAGTCAACTGGTAGGGAGGGGTGGTCGCTATCGGCGTCACAAACAGCGCGGTCTGGATGGTGTCACCCCATGGCATGATCGCGATCGGCACCAGGAATTCATCCCGATCGGCGCCAGCGCGGGTCGGAACCAGTACCTCGCCGTTATTTTCAACCCGGTCGGAGAAATCATACTGGTTCGCGACGACAACATTGCTGCCGTCCCAGCCCACGATGGAGGCCGCGTTGTAGGCCTGGTAGCCCCAAACCGATCCGTTCACGAACTCAATGATGAACGCTTCACCGGAGATACCCAAGCCCGCCACGAACCTGGCATTGTTGTCAATAATGCCGAAGGCGCGCGTCGGCGGCTGATTTTTGAAGATCGCAAAGCTCTTGTTGTACCGGCTAGACGTCACGGGCTCGAACAGCACACCCTTGGCATCGCCAAAGTGACCGCTGACGTCGAACGTCACCACGTCATTGATGCTGGTGTTCTGGTTATAGTCGGCCTCTTGGCAGGCTGCGGTCAAGGAGGCTGCGGCCTGCTTGTAATAATACCGATAATGCAGAACCTGATTCGGCACGATCAGGTCATCGTCGTTGACGACCGACAGGATGGTAGTCACCGAAGGGGACATACCAATGTTCGGGAAAAGTATTTCATCAGCCTGCGCGACGTTCATGCCAACGACCGAAGTCCCCAGACTCACGGCCACGGCGGCGGCAATTTTGTTCACCTTAAACTTCATAGCGTCAGCTCCTTAAGCGTTGGCAAAAAACGAACCTGCAAGAAGGTTTCGGACCATCCCAACAAACAGTTCAGCGGTTACGCACACGCTTGTCTGTACGGTTATGGTAGACACGCCTCACTGTCTGTGGATTCTACACAACAAAGTGTTGCTGTCAATACAGCAACCCAAAATCAACTTCATTTTTTTGCTGCAAACCGGGATTCCGCTCCAAGGACAAACCCGATAAATCTTCTTAATTCAAAAAGTTATCATTATATTTATTATTTAGTCCGCCACATCGGAGAACAACAGGGCTGTTGCCTAAACACAACAACGTTGTGCAAAATCGCCACTGGCCATTACCCATGCCGTCAAAAGACGGCATCGACGGCGCTATCCTTTTGAATATAAACTACTTTAGGCTTCCTGCCCGCTTCGTGGAACGCCCACATCGCCCAAAACGCTTGTTCCAAGCCACCAGCGAAACCACCAGTATCGAACAGAGAGCCCTCCAGCCGGCGCTCTTGCAACCGCGCCCGCAGTTCCCGCAACCGCCCCGGCTCTCGCGCCAGATCAACAGCCAGCGCCTCGTACTCCGCCCTGCCGTCCGCGATCAGTTCGGGTAATCCTAGCGCGGTTAGCAGACTTGCGCAAACCCGTGACTGAAAAGACCCGCCGCGCAGGGTTACGACCGGCAACCCCGCCCACAACGCATCGCTGGCGGTGGTATGAGCATTATAGGTAAACGTATCGAGAAACAAGTCCGCCAAGCGGTGCCGCTCCAAATGTTCGGCCTTGGGCAGATGGGACGCAAACACCAGCCGCGCCGGATCCACGCCACGCGCCTCGGCCATCCACCGCAGTCGTTCAGCGCCGCGCGCGCTACCCGCCAGCAACCAAAGCACACTGCCCGAAACCTGATCCAGAATCCGCATCCATGCACTGAAGCTCTCCGGCTCGATCTTGCCGAGACGGTTGAAACAACAGTAAACGAACCCGTTCTCCGGCAACCCTGCGTCAGCCCGGGTCACACCCGTCGCCGCGATCGGCTGTTCGTCATCGTTTACCTGATAGCAATATAGCAGATAAACCGGACACTCGCTAAACCAGGGCCGCAACTCATCGGGCAGCACCACCCGATCCGCAATGATGTAGGGAATATAATCCGCCCCCAGCGTACCGGGATAGCCGAGAAAACTGACTTGCACCGGCGCTGGACGCAAGGCGAACAGTTCCGGCCGCGCATGGCGCGTATAGCCGTGCATGTCCACCAAAATGTGAATTCCTTCCTGGGCGATGCGCGCCGCCGCTTCCGCATTGCTCAGCCCAAACAACTCCACGAACCGGTCGCATCCCGCGACGATATCTCGCCGATACGAGCTGCCATCATCGGGGCGCAGGCTGAAACCGACGATCTCGAACCGCGTCCGGTCGTGAACCCCGAACAGCTTGCGCGTCAGGTGCGCGGTGGCGTGATTGCGAAAATCGCCGGACACATAACCGATCCGCAACCGGCCATTGTCAGGCGCCGAGGGCCATTCGATTCGCAGGGTTTCCCGGATCGGCGCCATGCGCGCCGCGACCGCGGTCGCCTGGGCGCGGGCTACCGCCGCTTGCAGGGCCGGCGAGATCGGTAGCGTCAGCAGACCAAACGGCTCCAACCCGGCAACGAAACCGTACTGAAGCGCATCGGCCGTGAAGTCCTCGATCTCCGCCAGCACCGCCGCGCGGTCGGTCCAGTCGCAGCGGGCCTGCGCATCGAAAAAATCGATCAGATATAAACCGCGCGCGGTGTAGCGCTTGGGCAGGCTATCGGGCAGGGTCTCATCAGGCAACCGCCCCGGCTCGAACATCGCTTCCAGATACCGGTGCGGATAGCGCTCCTGCAAATCCTGGAGAAGCGCATCGGCTTCGTCGAACCGCCGCAGCACCGCCAGCGCCTGAGCCTGAACGCACAGCGCTCCGAACTGGGTCTCCGGCGCGGCCAGCGCGGCATCGATCCCCGTCAACGCCTCCGCGAATCGCCCAAGACGCACGCGCAGCGTGGCGCGATGCAAGCCCAGGACAGGATCGGCTGGCGCCAGCACCAGGGCATCCTCGGCGACCACCAGGGCATCCTCAAGCCGGTTGAGGCTGCCGAGCATCACAACTTTAGCCGAGAGCGCCGCCAAGCGCCCCGCCGGCGCCAGATCCGGCAGCGCCAGCAGATGATCGCAGACGGTCAGCGCCTCCGCCGGCCGCCCCAGCCGGCGGAACGCCTCGATCTGTTGCAATAGCGCATCGGCATGATCGGGGAACCGTTCCAACAGCCGAACCGATGCCGTCAGCGCTTCCTCGGCACGGTCGAGCGCCAAGCAGGCCACGACCCGGCCCAGCAGGCACTCGCCATCGTCCGGTTGCAAGGCCAAAGCCCGGTCGAGCGCAGCCAAGGATTGCTCGGCCTCGCCCAATTCCCAGCACGCGCGCGCCAGCCGCCGCCAGACTTGCACGTCGTCGGGACGGTCGTGGCCGAGCTGTTGACAACGGGCCTGTTCCTGCTTCAGCCACAGTCGGCGCAGCGCGACTTGTGCTTGCGGTTGCATCGTTCCTCCTTAATTCCCCGCCGCTCTTCAACCCGCGGGCGTCATCATCGGCGCGACTTCCCGCATCTTGCGCTTGATCTCTTCGGTAAGCTGATCCGCTTCCTGGCTGTTCTCGACCACCCGCGGCGTGATCAAAACGATCAGTTCGGTACGGTCCACCTGTTCTTCGGTGTTGCCGAACAATGCCCCCAGCACTGGAATCTTGTAGAGAATGGGAAAGCCGCTCTGCCCCTCGGCGCGGTTGTCGCGGATCAAGCCGCCCAGCACCAGGGTCTGGCCGCTCTTGACCGTGACCTTGCTGGTCACGCTGCGCTGCAGGAACGCGCGGTTTTTCCGGGACTCTCCAGCCACTTGACTAACGTCCACCAGCGGCCCGACGTCGATCACTTCCTGTTTGACCTCCATGTTGACCATGCCGCCGGCGTTGATCCGCGGCAACACTTCCAGAAACACGCCGGTATCTTTGTATTCCACGCCACCCGATGTGGTCACGTTGTTCACGGTGTTCGTACCGCCCGGAACCGGCTGCTGGGTACCCACCCGAATAACCGCCTGCTGGTTGTCCAACACCATCACATGCGGCGAGGACAGCACCTTCAACTTGGAATCGCTGGCCAAGGTATTCAGCAGGGCGCGCACCAGCCCGTCGCCGTTGGTTATTGCATAGGTAAACGCGCCGGCCGTTCGCCCCGCGAGCACATCGTTTAGGTTAAGGTCGTTAGCGTTGATTCCCAGCGAGCCCGTGCCCGTGTAGTTCTCACCATTGTTGGTGCCGACACCGTTGTTGAAGAACCATTGCACCCCATATTGCAGCTTGCCGGTCAGAGTCACTTCGGCGATGGTCGCCTCGATCAGCACCTGCCTGGGGGTAACGTCCATCTTCTGCAGGGTACTGACGATCCGCTCGTAATTCTGGCTGGTGGCCCAGATCAACAATGAATTGTTCTCGGTATCGGCAACAATGCGAACCTCCTCCATGCCGGCGCTGGGTCCGCCGGACCCCATACTGCCGATACCGGCACCGCCACCAGTGCGGCCACCCGAACGGCTGCCCGCCGATGAGGTGGAGCCCTTAACCCCACCGGACGCGCCCAATGCTGACGAGCTGCTGGACAAGCCGCCGCCGCTCGATCCCGAACCGCCCGGCAAGCCCGAACCGCCCGACAAGCCCGAACCGCCCGAACCACCCGACAAGCCGCCGCCCAACGCCGAACCGGTGGAACCGCCCGACAATCCGCTACTCGACCCGCTGCCGGACAACTGCCCCGATTTCAACCCCGGCGCCAGATCGCCGCCGCGGGTCGCGCCATCGCCGCCCCCCAGATTGAACAGGCCGTTGAGCAATTCGGCGACGTAATCGGCTCGACTGTTCTGCACCGCATAGACATATAGCCGTTCGCCACCGATTCCGTCCAATCGCTCGATCCAGGTCGCCACCTCCTTGAGATATTCCACCTGCGGGGTAATGACCAGCACGGCATTGAGCTTGCTTAGCGGCACGAACCGGAGCAGGCCGGCGATCGGCGTCCCGGAACCTTCACCCAGCAACTGATTCAATTCGCTGGCTATCGCCTGGCTGTCCACATTGCGCAACCGGAACATGCCGATGGACATGCCCTTGAGCCAGTTGACGTCGAAGGTGTTGATCGTACTCTGGACGTTGGCCAATTCCTGCGGCGTGCCCGCCAGGATCAGCAGGTTGCGGGCGACATCCGCCCGGAGTACTCCCCCCTCGGGCAGAAAGGGCGTGATGATCGCCTGCATCTCGACGGCGCTGACATAGTTCAGAGGGACGATCCGCACCCCGTATCCCACTCGACCGCCGCCCAGCCGCGGCACCAGACCGCCCTGCCGAACCACACCGGCCGCCGGCATGATCCGGTAAAGACCGCCTTCGCGTACCAGCACCGCCTGGTTCACCCGCAGCAGGGTCTCCAGCGTAGGCAACAATTGATCCCGCGCCAGCGGCTGGCTGGTCTGAACCGTGACCTCGCCCTGCACTTGGGGATCGACCGTGTAATTCTCCTTGAGCGTGTCGAAAATCACCTTGATCACGTCGCGGATGTCGGCGCCATCGAAATTGAGGGTGACCTCGCCGGGCGTGGTTCGAGTCGCGGGCGCTGGCTTGGTCGCGGCCTTCTTGTCGATAAAATTGCCCGTACCCGGCAGAATCATCGGGGCTTTGGGCGCCAGGGCGAGGTCCGTACCGGCTCCCGCCGACTCCGGCGGGGACTGCGGTTTCGCGGCCAACCGCAGCGATTGACCTGAGAGCGAACCGGCGGAAGCCGTCATATCCGGGGCGCCCTGGTCGGATGGCGCGGTCGCGCACGCGCTCAGCAGCAGGGCCAGCAACACGCCGGATATCGGAGAAAAGCAAATGTTACTCATTGGAATTAATCAGCCTTCTGCATCTTTATTGCGTCGGTCCGGGAACAATCTGCGGTATCAGCGCGTCAACGCGCGGCACGACCGGCATGCCCCCCGGTCCGATTAGCGCACTGGCGGGCGGCGCCGGCGCAGGGGCCGGTGGGACCGTATCCTGCCCCGGCTGGGCGCCCGTTCGTTTCATCCGCGGTTTGCCGGGCTTGCGGGGCCGCGTCAACGGTAGTTCCTGGGTCGCCTCACCCTTGCGCAACACGATCCCATCGGCGGAAATCTTGTCCAATCGCCATTCTCCGATCATTTCTCCCAGGCCGACCCGCGTCGTCCTGGCGTTCGGCTCTTCCAGCCGCAGCAGGGCCGCTTGCATTCCAGGCGCGATCATCACCCCGAACAGCATGAATTTCTGCTCCGGACCCGGCGGCTTTTCCGGCGGCGCAACTTCGTCGGGCGGCGGTGGTTCGGGCCGGCGATCAGCGATGAACAGGGGACGAACCGCCACCTCGCCGTACTGGCCCGGCGGCGATAATTGAAACGGTTCCAGCGCCGCCACCGCCGGCAGCTCCAGTGGCGGCAGCGCCGAACCAACCGTCGGCGGCCGTGGCGGATTCCCGATCCGCCAGAACAAGGCCAGGGCCGCCAGCCCGCCCATCGTCAGCCACAGCAACAAACCAACCGTTCTGGCGGGCACCTAGCCACCCTCCTTGCGCAGATAGCCCGAGACCTCGAACTGGACGTTCAATTGCGTCCGGGTATAGCTTGCATATCGGCCATTGGGCAAGCGCGGCCGGGTCGCCCGCGCCGTGACTTCCAGATTATCCACGAACAACAGCGGGGTCTGTGACTCGAGATTGAACAGCACCTTCTGCAAACCGCCGGCGTCGCCGTTCATGACGGCGCTGATCGTGACTTTCACCGCGCCGGCTTCCTCGACGGGCGGCAATGCCTGGATGCTTTGCAGGGTTCCACCGACGGCCTCGACCATGGCCTTAAGCCGTTGCTGCAATTCGGCCGCCGCCAACGCTGGGACGGATTGTGGCAAATATTGGGCGGTCACGCCGCGGTCTTGCTGGATCTTGGCGATCAACTGCCGCACCGGCTCCAGGGTCGCGGCCATCCGATCCAACTGCGCCAGACGCCCCTGATGCTGTTCCAGCGAGTTTTGATAATAGCGATAGCGACCGACCAGCCCCTGATCCACCACCAGATACAGCGCGCCACTCGCCAGCAGCAACAATAACAAGGCTGCCAGACGGTGGCCCCTGCCCGGCGCGGGCGCGGCGCCCATCACGGTTCCCGCCCGATTCGGGCGTTCAGCACAAAACGCTCCTTGCCGGTTCGGGGATCGGTGGTCACCGGCGACGTAAACCCGGCGCCGTTGAACCATTTCGAGGATTCCACAATCCCGATCAGCGCCGAGGCCTTGCCGGACTGACCGACGATTTGCAAGCTATCTCCCCTGATCTGCAAGCGTTCCACCCAGGTATCATCCGGCAAAATCACGGTCAGCTCCCGCAACAAGTCCACCCGGGCGGGAGTGGACTGTTTCTTCCGGGTTGGCATCCGGGATGCCTCCAAAGCCTTGTCGAGTTGATCGCGCAAGCTCAGCGCCTGATTTGCCGCCTTCTGGGCCTGGTCGATCCTGGCCAGCGCTCCGAGCACCAGCGAACGCTGCTGCCAGATCGGCAGCGTCACCGCCATCGTGACCAGTAATAGACTGATGACGATCGCCGCCGTGCGCAAACGCTGGTTCCAGAGACCGCGGCGGGGGCGCTGCTCTGGCGGCAACAGATTGAGCTTGGGGCGACCGCCCGCGACATCCAGCGTATCCGGCGGCAAACCCTGTTGTCGTAAATGGGTCAGCACCGGATCCACGGCGGCGCGCGGCAGGGCAGTCAGTTCGACTCGCAGGCGGCGCTGTTCGGGCTGGCGCTCCAACACGGCCGCGTCGTAATAAACCTGGGCGGCGGCGAACGGCGTCAGCCGATCCATCTCAAATCCCGCCACCTGGCGCAGGTTCTTCTCGGCGACCAGAGGCAGGGTAAGTACGCGGGTCAACGCCTGGCTGGCGGGAAAGCGCAGCACCCATTCCTGGGGCTTCTCCGTGCGGAACCATCCCGCCAGCGCTTTCCAGTCGGGCGACAACCGGTCCAGCCGTTCCAGTTCCTGGGTCTGCCCAGTTTCCTCGCGCGCCAGCACCCATCCGCCATCCGCCACTACAAGGACCAGTCGTCGCACTGAACCGGCCAGCCAACGGCGAACGCCGGCGGGCAGCCAAGCCAACAGACTCTCTCGCCACCAGCGCCAAACCGCGCCCCCGTTTATGCGCGGGTTGATTTTCAAAACCTGCGAAAGCGATAACACCAGTGATAGATACTCCAGTTAAGAAGTTGTCGAAAAACCAGCCATTGATTTTCGAGCAAAATTTAATGTAGATCCGGCTTTTGGCCGATCAAGCGGACTGGAAAGCGGATCTACCGCCCCTCGCGCCAGGTCAGCAACCGCGGACCTGGCCCGCCGCCACCGCCGCCGCCACCCTGCACGGCAACCCCGCCGCCGCCCCGTGCGTCGAAAACGGCTTCCAGAACCACGGCCGTTCCGGTCTCCGTTTCCGCCACGACCGCGATATGATAAACGCTCGAGCGGCTCGATGAGAAAAAGGACAAACCATCGCCCGATGGCAAGGACGGCGCGGATGATCCATCAGCGGCGGCGCGGGCGCGGGCGCCAACGTAATCGGCCACGGTTCGTTCGTTCAGTCCCAGGGCCTGTAACACACGGGCGGGCGCCAGCTCTGGATTGACGCTGGAGTCAAAGGAAAACACAGTTACCGCGCCGGCCAACCGCTTGTGCAGCTCCCGGGTCATGCCCAGAACCTGCCCCAGTTCCTCGACGCTCTCGAAGGGCGCATTCTTCGGCCCCGTCCGGCCCGCGGCGCGATAGTCGGCGCTTTCCGCGCCCTGGGGCATTGATTGGTCATCGGGATCCCGCCAGTCCTGGATGGCTTCCGCCATGTTGTCCTGCTCCCGCAAGCCCACGCCCGCCCCCGCCAGCAGCGCCTTGAGCAACTCGGTTCCCGCATTGTTCAGATTCACCAGACCGCTGGCATTGGTCACCTCGATCCGCAACCGCCCGCCGCCGAATGCCCAATCGCGCGGATCGCCGTTCGGCGGCCATTGCTTCTGAGCGTCCGGATCCAGTTGCCAGGCCAAGGCATACGCCACCCCCGCCTCGGCCAAAGCCCGGGCCTGCGCCCGTTCGACCGTGCTGGTCGCCAATCGGGTTTCGACCCGCATCGAATAGGCGAAGCCACCGGCCATCACCGCCAACAGAGTGACGATCCACAGCACGATGACCAGCACCATGCCGCGCTGGCCGGTCAGGTAGTTCCGAGATTCGGCGGCGCGCATCACGGCGGTCCCTCGGTCAGGGCAACCACCAGATCGGGCCAGGACTGGCCTTGCAGGGTCAGATTCAGGCGCACCAGCAGCGGACGACGCACGGGACTGGTCCAGTTGGAACGCCATTGCGGGCGGGGATCGTCGTCGCGCTCGGAACCGAAGTAGGCCCATTCGACGCCGGAGACCCCTTCCAGCAATACAGTTTCCCGCTCCTCGCCGGCATTCGGATCAGCGGGCAGATACGGCCGCCAGCGGATCCACAACCGGCCATCGCCCGCCTCGATCCGCACCCGATACAGCCCGCCCTGTCCCAACTGCGCCAGCATCGGCGCCACAAATTCGATGCCGGTCGCCTGACCGGCAAACACTACGCTTTTTTCCTGCTGGTCGCTGGTCCGGTAAACGGTCATGGACTGGGCCAACTGGCGACGCAAAAACTCTTCCACCAGGCGCAACCGGTTAGTGGCCTCGGCGCGCGCCTCGCCGCTGTCCCAACTGTTCAACCCCAGCCGCAGGCCGCTGTACAGCACCACCAACACCAACCCCATCAAGGTGATGGCGACCACCAGTTCCAGCAGAGTGAAACCAGCCTGCCGCCGGTTCCAACGAAACTTCATCGTAGCGACCATCAGCGCCCCCCCGGAGGTTCGAGCGGCGCCAGCCGCAAGGTTTCCAGCGTCACCGAGCGGGTTTGCACCAGGCCACGCCAGAAGACCTCGATGCTGATGCGATAGGCCCGCATCCCGGTTTTCTCGGGGTCCGGCAGTCCCTCGGTATAGGCGCTCACCGTGCCGCGCCAGGAAAACCGGTCGTTGACCGGACCCTCGCGGACACCTTCGCCGAGCGGCGCTTCGCGGCCATAGGCGGCCAGGATCGACTCGGCGTACAGCGTCGCCTGAGTGTAGTCATCCGCCGTGCCCGCATTGCGCAAGCCGGTGGCGAAGACTTGCAACAACACACCAAGCGAGACGCTGAGAATGGCGAAAGCCACCAATACTTCCAGCAGGGAAAAACCGCGCTGGCCCTTCATCTCCCGCTCCGTCTCCAGCTAGTGATGGCTTCGAACCACCCTTCCTTGGCCAAGGAGAGCAATGGAAACTCTGGAATGGGAGCGAACGAACTCATTACGGCCGCGTTTCCTGTTCGACGATGGCGATGGCGCCAGTCAGCCAGTCCACGTTCACGCGGTAGGCCAGCTTCGGACCGCTGACGGTGATATGGCCACCGGTGGAACTGCCGTCGGGAAAGAAGCGGATATTGCCGGTCGCGCCGTCGATCAATTCGGCTTGGGCGGTGTAGAGCTTGAGCGCCAACCCGTCCGGCAACTTGATCGCGCGCGGGTCGCCGCTCACGCCGAAGCGGTGGCCAGCCAGGTCGAGGGTCAATACCGCCTCGTGCTGGCGGGTGATCGCCTCGTTGCGGGCACCGCGCAGACCGGCGGCCAGTTGCCGCGCCGCGCCGCGCAGTTCGGTGGCGCCGCTCATGCCCGACAGCAGCGGCGGAACCAGCGCCACCAGCAGCACGCCGATTACCAGCGCAACCAGGATTTCCAGCAGGGTAAAACCCTGTTGCCGGCCCCGCTCCGCCACCGTTGCGCCCGTCCGCGCTTACTGCCAGCTCACCACGTCCTGATTTTCGCCGTCGCCGCCATCGGCGTTATCGGCGCCCAGCGAATACAAATCGAAGGCGCCGCCATGTTGGCCGGGTGAGCGATACTGATAATCGTTTTGCCAGGGATCCTTGGGGATGATGTTCTTGCGCAGGTAGGGACCGTTCCAGCGGTTCGCGCTGGAGGGCTGCACGACCAGCGCCGCCAAGCCTTCGGCGCTGGTGGGATAGCGGCCCATGTCCAGCCGGAAGGCGTCCAGCGCGGTGCTGAAGTCTTCGATTTGCAGCTTGGCGGTCTTGGTGTTGGCACCGCCCAGATACTTCATCACCTGCGGCCCGACCAGCCCGGCCAGCAGACCGAGAATGACCAGCACCACCAGTAGTTCAATCAGGGTGAAACCGCGCGGGCGGCGGCAATTTTCTTGACGTTTCATCAGCTTAAATACCCAAAAAATCACTCGTGGGTCGGGTGGCGAAGCGTAACCCGACAGAATGCGTTGACCCAGGACTTGTCGGGTTACGACGCGGAGCGCCTAAACCCGAACTACGAAAAGATCAGAAAGCCAACTCGTTCAGGCTGAGGATCGCCACCAGGATGGACATGATGATGCCGGCGATGATCACGCCCAGTCCCAAAATCATGGCTGGCTCCAGCAGGGTCAGCATCCGTTTGACGGCGGTTTGCACCTCGCCGTCATAGGTATCAGCCACTTGCAACAGCATCTCCTGCAACTGGCCGGTTTCCTCGCCGACCCGGACCATCTGCACCGCCAGTTTGGGAAAATTGCCGGATTCCAACAGCGGATCAGCCAATCCCCGGCCGGTCTTGACATGCTCGGCCACCTCGCCCAGCGCCGTGGCCAACACCTGGTTGCTCAAAGTCTCGCGGACGATGGTCAGCGCGTTCAGCAAGGACACGCCGTTGCCGAGCAGCGTACCGAGGGTGCGCGACAACCGCGCGGTTTCCACCTTGGCGATCAAGTCGCCAAACAGCGGCAGGCGCAGAAACCAGCGATCCCAGCGGACGCGGCTCTCCGGCTGGCTCAACTGCTGGCGCATCACGGTGACCAGCAACAAAATCACGATGGCCCCGACCCACCAGTAATGCCGGAAGCCGTCGCCGATGGCGATCACGATCTGGGTGGCCAGCGGCAGCGCCCTACCGGCGTCGGCGAACAGGCGCTGGAATTGTGGCACCACGAAGGCCAGCAGGATGATGACCGACAGCGCCGCCACGGTCAGCAGAATGAGCGGGTAGATCAGCGCCGAGGTCACCGTTTCCCGCAGCGCCTGCGACCGCTCCAGAAACTCGGTCAGCCGCTTCAGCACCACTTCCAGCGCCCCGCCCGCCTCGCCGGCACGGATCATGTTCAAATAGAAGCGCGAGAACACGCCCTGCGCCTCCAAGGCATCGGCCAGCGACGACCCACCGCGCACCTTCTCCTGCACCCGCTCCAGCAGGGACTTGTTCTGCTCGTCGTCGGTCACACCGAGCAGGATGGTCAGCGCCCGATCCAGCGGCATCCCGGCGTTGAGCAGGCTGGACAATTGCTGGGTCAACAGCATGACGGATTTTTGCGAGAGTGCCCGGCGTTTGCTGAACAGCGGCTGACTGAAGCCGCCGCGCAACCAGCCGCTCTTGGCCTCGGCGACCGATAGGGGTAGCAGACCCTGATCGCGCAAGCGTTCGATGGCCGCTTCCGGCGACGCCGCGTCCAGTTCGTCGCGCAGCGTTTCGCCGGCGGCGTCCACCGCCTCGTAGCGATAGCGCGGCACCTTAAGCCTCCTGTTCCTGCTGGGTGGTCACCCGCAGCACTTCCTCGATCGTGGTCAACCCGGCGACCGCCTTGCGCAAGCCATCCTCGTACATGGTATCCATACCCTCGTGCTGGGCGGCGGTTTGCAACTGGCCCGCGTCGGCGTGCTTGAGCACCAGCCGACGCAGCGGATCGCTCATCACCAGGAATTCCATGATCGCCGCCCGCCCCCGGTAGCCAGTCCCGCCGCACTGCTCGCAACCGATGGGCTTGTATAAGGTGAGGTCGCGCGCCTCGCTGAAACGGCGCAGCCGCATTTCCTCGACCAGCTCCGGCAAGGCGGGATAAGGCTGGCGACAATTCACGCACAGCAACCGCACCAGCCGCTGCGCCAGGATACCGCTGATGGTCGAGGTCAGCAGATAGTCGTCCACGCCCATGTCGAGCAGGCGGGTAATGCTGCCGGCGGCGTCGTTGGTGTGCAGGGTGGACAACACCAAGTGACCGGTCAACGCGGATTGGACGGCGATACCGGCGGTTTCCAGATCGCGCATTTCGCCGATCATGATCACGTCCGGGTCCTGGCGGACGATGGAGCGCAGGGCGTTGGCGAAGGTCAGGTTGATCTGCGGCTTGGCCTGAATCTGGTTGATGCCTTCCAACTGGTATTCCACCGGGTCTTCGACGGTGAGAATCTTCCGTTCCGGGGTGTTGAGCGTCTGCAAAGCGGTGTAGAGCGTGGTGGTCTTGCCGCTGCCGGTCGGGCCGGTGACCAGGAGGATGCCGTGCGGCAAATGCAGAATATCCAGGAAGCGTTTGAGGGTGCGCGGGCCAAAGCCCAGCACCTCGAAATCCAGCACCACGCTGGCCTTGTCGAGGATGCGCATCACCACGCTTTCGCCCCATAAAGTCGGCACGGTGGACACCCGCAGATCGATTTCCTTGCCCTGCGCCCGCAACTGAATCCGCCCGTCCTGCGGCAAGCGCCGCTCGGCAATGTTCAGCTTGGCCATGATCTTGATGCGCGAAATGACCGCCGCCGACAGCCGCGAGGGCGGCGATTCCACTTCGCGCAATACGCCGTCCACCCGGTAGCGGACCTTGAGCCGATTCTCGAACGGTTCGATGTGGATATCCGAGGCCCGCGATTCCACCGCGCGGGCGATCATCAGGTTGACCAGGCGGATGACCGGGGCTTCGCTGGCCAGATCCTTGAGGTGCTGGATCTGTTCCTCGTCGGTCAGATTGTCGGCCAGACCGATGGAATCGACGATCTGACCCATCGCCGAGCGGCCGCTGCCATACAGCCGCTCGAACGCCGCTTCGAGTTCCGTGGGAATGCCCACGCGCGGCGTGATGGTCTTGCCGGTCGCCAGCCGCAACGCCGCCAGCACGTAATCGTCGGTCGGATTGGACATCGCCACCGTCAGTCCCTGTTCGTCCTCGAACAACGGGATGACCCGTGAATCCTTGAGAAAGCGTGGCGAAATCCCACCGTTGGTGGCCGGCGCTTCGGGATAGTCGCCGGGTCGGACCAGCGGCAGACTCAAGTGCGCGGCCAGCGCCTCGGCCATATCGCGCTCCGACACCAGGCCAAGTTTGACCAGCAGCGTATCCAGCGCCTCGCCGCTGCCCTCCCGCACCCGCCGGGCGCGTTGCAGGTCAGCCTCGGTCAGTTTCTGGTGTTCGACCAGTAGTTCACCAAGATCAACGGACATAGTCAGTGGTCAGTACCAGATGACAACATCCAACCCCGCCCGCCACAGGCGCGGCCGGATACCGAACCGAGCGGCCAGCTTCGCGCAGTCCAGCACCGAGTTGACGGGCCGGGGGGACGGCAGTGGGTAATCAGCGGTGGCGATGGCAATTACACTCCGGGTCGCCAGCGGCTCGCGGGCGCGGGCCATTTCGACAATGGCGCTGGCAAAGCCATGCCAAGTGGTGGCTGGTTCGCCGCAATAGTGGTAAGTGCCCCAAGCGCCGTTCGCGTCAATCTCAGCCGTGCGTCTCGCCAGTTCCAGCAGGGTATCGGCGATATCGCCGGCGTAGGTCGGACAACCGTATTGATCGGCGACCACCCGCAATTCCTCGCGTTCCCGCGCCAGCCGCAGGATGGTCTTGACGAAGTTGTGGCCGTGAATCCCGAACACCCAGCTCACCCGCAGGATCAGATGCCGGGGCAACAACCGGCGCACCGCTTCATCACCTTCCGCTTTACTCCGGCCATACACGCCCAGCGGCGCGACCGGATCGTCCTCAACGTAGGGACCAGGCTTGCGTCCGTCGTACACATAATCGGTGGAAATATGCAGCAGCGGGATATTCAAGCGGTTGCAGGCGGCGGCCAGATGAGCGGGACCGGCGCGGTTGACCGCAAACGCCAATTCTGGCTCCTGCTCCGCCCGATCCACGGCGGTATAGGCGGCGGCATTGATCACCACATCCGCGCCGCTCGCCGCCAATTCCCGATCCACGGCGGCGGCATCGGTGATATCCAGTTCGGCCACGTCCCAGGCCAGCACTTCATGGCCAAGCAGCGGCGCGCGCCGGGTCAGTTCCCAGCCGACCTGGCCCTTGGCGCCGATGACGATGATCCGCATGGCTCAACCCTCGTAAACCGGCAAATCCTCGGGACGCTGCGCGTTCAACCGCAGATTTTGCTGGTCCTTGCCCGATAGCGCCACATCTTGCAGCGGCCATTCAATGCCGATAGCCGGATCATCCCAAGCGATGCCGCGTTCCGACGGCGGATGGTAGTAATCGGTGCATTTGTAGAAAAAATCCGCTTCCTCCGACACCACGCAGAAGCCGTGGGCGAAGCCGGGCGGAATATAAAGTTGTCGGTGATCGGCATCGTCCAGCACACAGCCGTACCAGCGGCCGAAGCTCGGCGAACCCCGGCGAATGTCCACCGCCACGTCGAACACCGCGCCGCGCGTGACCCAGACCAGCTTGCCCTGCGGTTGCACCAGTTGATAATGCAGACCGCGCAACACCCCCCGGCGCGAGCGGGAATGGTTGTCCTGGACGAAGCGCTCGGGCATGCTGGCTTCGTGGTAGCGCGCCGCCTGCCAGGTTTCCATGAAGAAACCGCGCGCGTCGCCGAACACTTTCGGCTCCAGCAGCAACACGCCGGGCAAGCGGGTCTCGATCACCTTCATGGCGCGATCCTCCGCTCCAGCAGTTCCAGCAAATAGCGCCCGTAACCGCTCTTGGCCAGCGGCCCGGCCAATCGCACTAACCGGTCGTCATCGATAAAACCCATCCGCCAGGCCACTTCTTCAGGGCAGGCGACTTTCAGGCCCTGCCGCTGCTCCACCACCTGCACGAAGTGGGCGGCAGCCAGCAGCGATTCGTGAGTACCGGTGTCCAGCCAGGCGTAGCCGCGTCCCAACAGTTCGACATTCAGTTCGCCGCGTTCCAGATAGACCCGGTTAACGTCGGTGATCTCCAACTCGCCGCGCGCCGAGGGGCGGATGGCTTTGGCGACGTTGACCACCTCGTTATCGTAAAAATACAGCCCAGTCACCGCATAGTTGGACTTGGGTTTTTTCGGCTTCTCTTCGATGTCCACCGCCCGGCCTTGGGCATCGAAGCTCACCACGCCGTATTGTTCCGGGTCGCGCACGTAGTAACCGAACACCGTCGCGCCCCGCGCGCGCGCGGCGGCCCGGCGCAGCACCGCCGACAATCCCTGACCATAATAAATATTGTCGCCCAGGATCAGGCAGGCTGGATCGCGACCGATGAACTCCTCGCCGATCAGGAAGGCTTGCGCCAACCCGTCCGGACTCGGTTGCACCGCATACTGGAAATTGACGCCCCACTGCCCGCCGTCGCCCAGCAGGGTCCGATACGCCTCCTGATCGCGCGGCGTGGTGATGATGAGAATGTCCCGGATCGCCGCCAGCATCAGCGTGGCGACCGGGTAGTAGATCATCGGCTTGTCGTAAACCGGCATGAGTTGCTTGCTGACCGAAACCGTCAGCGGGTGCAGCCGGGTGCCGGAACCGCCGGCGAGAATAATGCCTTTATATGCCATGCTTGTGGGCCAGTGCTTTATGGCGAAAATTAAGGGTTGGGATTTTAACTGTTTTTCAGGGCAGTGTACTATCTTCGATCATCCATCGCTGGGTAATCGCGCTATGTTTGCCAACATGAGCGAATGGGTTATTTCAATCCGAGCCAAGCTTCCCGGTATCAATGTTTTGGGAAATCCTCTAACGGCCTCGCCAGGAAACTCGCGGCGGCGCTAGTCAACAGCAAATATAGCCGGTCGGGACAGAGCCGGACGGTCGCGCCGACGCGCAGATAACGCTGGCCATCAGTTGGAGCAGTCGCACCAAAATAGATATCCTGGTCGTTCAGCCACAGCCGCAAGCGGGGCGGTTCGAGCTGCAAACCGGGCAAATCCAGTTCGGCGACCGCATAGCTCGGCGCACAGCGCGCCTGGGCCAGTTGCAGGATCGGGTGAATCAAAATCGGGTTGGCGGGTCCGCCTTCCGGCGCGGTCATCCACCAGTGGCCGTCGCGCCGCTCGAACATTAGATTTGCCTGTCCCGGCCGTTCGACCGCGATCCGCTCGATGCGCTCGGGAAGTAGATTCAGGAGCGGCGGAATCGCCGGCAATAATTCCCGGCCGGATTCGACCAGCGCCAGCGCCGCCAGCCCACCGACCAGTCCCAGCAGACCCAGATTGAGTCCACAACGCCGCGTCAGGGCGTTCACGGTCACCGCCGCCGCCGTCGGAACCAAATCAGCCAGCCGCTGGCCAGCAACCCCCCCGGCAGCCCCATCAGGAACACCGCCGCGATCAGCGCCAAGGCGCTCGCCGACAGATTCAGATTCGGGTCGGGTGTCGCCCGGGGCGGAATGAGGATCGGGATCTCGTCCAGGGTCAACCAGTTGAAAATATTCAAGCCCAGTTCCAGATTGGCGCCGTTGCCCAGATAGGTGTTCGAGAGAAAATCGCCATCGCCGATGATGACGATCCGCTGCTGGCGCGCGGTGGCAGGTGGGCTGGAATCCGGGGCCGCGTCAGGTCGGGGCCGGACCAGCGCCACTCCCACGATCAGTGGGCCAGACCGTTCGGCGCTGTCGGGGTCGAACCGCATCGGGCCATCGAGCGGACCCGTCTCGGTCCAGCTCCGCGATTGGCTTTCCAGCAGCACCGCCGCTGTCCAGCCCGCGATGGGTTGGACAGCCAGCGCCGCGGACTGGGGCAGCAACGCAGGAGCGCGCAACGCTGCGGTGATGGGGTGCGGGCCATAATCGGCGATGGGAATGAAGGCGGGGTTCTTGATACCCAGACCGGACGCCTCCGCGTCCACCACCACCCCCGGCAACCGAACGACGCCCAACGCCGCCGCCAGCGTTTGCAAGGAAGCAGGCTCGTCCGGCTCCCGCAGCCATAGCAGATGACCGCCCTGCCGCACGTATTCCAGGATCGCCTCGACCGCGCCCGGTAACAGAGAAAGTCGCGGGCCGGCGATCGCCAGCGCGGCCGCCGTCGTGGGAATGCGTGGTTCCGCCGCCAAATCGAGCGGGCGCGACCGAATTCCGATTTTTTCCAACTCCCGGCCGAAGGTTCCGAGATCGTGATTGGCGACACCGAGCGGTTTGCGCTCGCCGTGACCGTCGAGAAACAGCACAACCTGTTCCCGCGACCGGCTCAGGCGTTGCAAAGCCTGAGTCAGGGCCTGCTCGTTGAGTTGCTGGAGTTTTTCGCCGCGCCCACGATAGTCCACATACAACTCGCCATCTCCGGTAATGCCGAGTTCGCGCGCCCGGTCCGGCAGCAAATCAGGATTGATGAAATGGAGGGTCAAATCAGGCTTGTGGCGTTGATAGCGGCCGATCAGCCGGGCGATGGCATCGCGCAAGGTCGGCTGCTCGCGAACGTAGGCGGTGACGTGGATCGGCTCGTCCATGCGGGCCAGCAGGGTTTGGCTGGCCGCCGACAGGGTATTGCGACCGTTCGCGGTCCAGTCCACCTGCATCGGGTAGCGGGTGCTCAGCCAGGCCAGCAGGCCGATCACCAGCGCGAATAGCAGCGTAAACAACCGGTTTTGCAGCCACAACCGTCGCCGCAGGGAGGAATCGAGTCGCACCGGTCAGCCCCGCAGCCGGACATTGTCGATCCGGCGGATGGTCAAACCCAGGAACGCCGCGCCGAACAGTAGGTAATAAGCCACATCCTCGCTCCGGACCAGACCAAGCAACAAGGCGTCGTTATGGCGCGGCAGCGAGAGATAGCCGAACAACCGACTGGCCGTTCCATGACCGGCACCCGCCACATCCACGATCCAGAACGCCAGTAGCAGTCCGAAGGTCGCGGTCGCGGCCACCATCGGTTGCGCGGTGAGCGAAGACAGGTATAGTCCGGCGGCGGTGCAACTGGCGGCGAGCAGACTCAGACCCAGCAACCCGGCCAGCAGCTTGCCGACATCGAGCGCCACGCCGGCTACCAGCGCCAGCGACATCAGGGCCGCCAGCGCGACCACGCTCAGGAGAAACGCCAGCGCCCCTAGATACTTACCGATCACGATCTGGCTTGCGCTCACCGGCGCCGACAGTAGCAGATCGAGTGTACCGGTTCGCTGTTCCTCGCTGAACAGCCGCATGGTCAGCAATGGCGCCAGCAACAGCAACCCCCAGGCGGTGACCCGAAACAGCGGCGCCACCACCAGATCGGTCACGCCGGGCGCGTGATCCAGACCGGCCAGCCGCCCCTGTACATTCTGGAAATCATTGACCAGGATGATGAAGATCCAGGCTAGCAGCGCCTGGGTCACCGCCAACAGCGTCCAAGCCAACGGCGACAGGAACAGGCCGCGCAGTTCGCGGGCCGCGATAGCGAGAATCATTCGGTGGCCTCCCGTCCCAGCGTCAGTTCGACGAAAATCTGCTCCAGACTCGCGCTTTCCGGCGTCAATTCCCACAGATCCCAGCCACCGGCGCGGGCCTGTTCGAGCAGCGCTTGCGTGGGCGTGGCGCCGGCGGCATGGTGGAGCCGGAACTGGCCGTCGCCGAGTTCCTCGACCCGCGTGACCGCCGGCAATTGCGCCAGTTCCAGCGTGGGCGGCGGCGCGTTCAGGCCAACCCGCACGCAGGTGGATTGCCGTCGCTGGTGTAATTCTGCCAGCGCCTCCACGAACACCAACCGTCCGGCCCGCATGATCTGGACATGGCTACAGGTTGCTTGGACGTCTGGCAGCAGATGCGTGGACAAAATCACGCCACGCTCCCGCCCCAGCTCGCAAATCAGAGCGCGGATTTCCCGCGTCTGGACCGGGTCCAGCCCGACAGTCGGCTCGTCCAGGATCAGCACCGGTGGATCGTGCAACAGTGCCTGGGCGATGCCAACCCGCTGTCGGTAGCCCTTGGACAGATTGCCGGTTAGCCGCCGACCGACGTTCGTCAGCCCGCACCGCTCCTTGACCCACGCCATGGCCCGACGGCTGGCCGCGCGGTCGAGTCCGTGCAGGCGGGCGCTATAGCACAGTTGTTCGTCCACGGTCAGTTCGCGATAAAGTGGCGGCTGTTCGGGCAGATAACCGATGGCCTGCTTGGCCCGGCGCGGCTGGTCGAGCAGGTCGGCGCCGTCGATCACGATGCGCCCGGCATCCGGCGCCAGTACGCCGGCCAACATCCGCATGGTCGTGGACTTGCCCGCGCCGTTGAGACCGAGAAAGCCCAGAACCTGGCCACGCTGCAGCGTGAAGCTGACCGCGTCGACCGCCTGGGTCTCGCCATAGCGGCGGCTCAGCCGATCCACTGATACCAGGACCTCACCGGTCATGATGTTTTCGACAAGCATTGGTGTTCGATGGGCGGTATGATGAAATTAATCATTGAGTTAGACCATCCATCTCATTCGCTGCTGGAGCCGCCATGGAAAAACCTTCCGATCATTCCGCGCCATCCGATCAGGATCACACCGAGGGTCTGCATATTGATCAAAACGAGGAGCCGCTGATCCACTGGTTGCATGTGATGATCCGTTTTTGCGTGCGGGTGCTGGCCGTGCTGATGACGCTAGTGATCATGTGGAGCGTCGCCGACGTGGCTTGGGTGCTTTACCAACGCGCGACGGCATCACCCTTTGGGCTGCTGAACGTCAATGATATTCTGGTTTCGTTTGGTGCGTTCATGGCGACCCTGATCGCCATTGAAATTTTCCTGAACATCGTTCTTTACCTGCGCGACGACGTGCTGCACGTCAAACTGGTGCTCGCCACGGCGCTGATGGCGATCGCCCGGAAGGTCATTGTGCTGGATTATAAGGAAGTGGAGTCCGAGTACATCTGGGCAACGGCTGCGGTCGTTTTCGCATTGAGCATTGGCTATTGGCTGGTTACGAAGAAAAACAACTGATTTTAAAGGGTTGCGTAAATAAAAACCCGCCTGATGGCGGGTTTTTATTTAGTCGATGGCAACAACCGGCGTGGGTTTTCACTTGATCTTGGCTTCCTTATAGGGAACATGCTTGCGGACAACTGGATCGAATTTCTTCATTTCCAGCTTTTCTGGCGTCGTGCGCTTATTCTTGGTCGTGGTGTAGAAATGCCCCGTACCTGCAGTGGAAACCAGTTTAATTTTATCGCGCATAACAATCGCTCCTTAAAACTTTTCGCCTCGGGTGCGCAATTCAGCGAGAACGGCGTCGATCCCTTTTTTATCGATGATACGCATCCCATGGCAGGACACGCGCAGGCTCACGAAACGCCGCTCGCTTTCGACCCAGAACCGATGCACATGCAGGTTCGGCAGAAAACGACGGCGGGTTCTGTTGTTAGCGTGGGATACGTTATTTCCAGTGATGGGGCGTTTGCCCGTCACCTGACAGACTCTGGACATCGGATTGGTCTCCAACCGGTCATGACCGGATTCATGACACTCGCGGGCTTATAACAAATTTTTTCCATAAATGCCAAACCCCCTGCTCGAGGGGGTTTGGGGTATAGGAGCCTGGCGATGCCCTACTTTAGCGTGAGTAGTGCTCACACGATCATCGGCGCGGCGCGGTTTCACGGTCGAGTTCGGGAAGGGGTCGGGTGGTTCCCGCGCGCTGAGGTCGCCAGGCGAAGAGGGGTGGGGGTGCGAAGGGTGACGGGTAGGGCGCGGACCCCACAGGGTTGGGGGTTAGGGGGTCAAGCCGCACGGTCGATTAGTACGGGTCGGCTGCACGCGTTGCCGCGCGTCCACCGCCCGCCTATCCACGTGGTGGTCTTCCACGGACCTTCAGGAGTCTCAAGGACTCGGGAGAGTTCATCTTGGGGGAGGCTTCCCGCTTAGATGCTTTCAGCGGTTATCCTGTCCGGACGTAGCTACCCGGCCGTGCCATTGGCATGACAACCGGTGCACCAGGGGTCCGTCCATTCCGGTCCTCTCGTACTAGGAACAGCGCCCCGCAACTCTCCAACGCCCACGGCAGATAGGGACCGAACTGTCTCACGACGTTCTAAACCCAGCTCGCGTACCACTTTAAATGGCGAACAGCCATACCCTTGGGACCGACTACAGCCCCAGGATGTGATGAGCCGACATCGAGGTGCCAAACACCGCCGTCGATATGGACTCTTGGGCGGTATCAGCCTGTTATCCCCGGAGTACCTTTTATCCGTTGAGCGATGGCCCTTCCATACGGAACCACCGGATCACTAAGACCTGCTTTCGCACCTGCTCGACCTGTCCGTCTCGCAGTCAAGCACCCTTTAGCCTTTGCACGCATCGCGCGATTTCCGACCGCGCTGAGGGTACCATCGCGCTCCTCCGTTACGCTTTGGGAGGAGACCGCCCCAGTCAAACTACCCACCATGCACGGTCCCTGAACCCGATCAGGGTCCGAGGTTAGAACCTCGAGTATTCCAGGGTGGTATTTCAAGGTTGGCTCCACCAGAACTGGCGTCCCGGCTTCAGCGCCTCCCACCTATCCTACACAAGAAGACTCAAAGTCCAGTGCAAAGCTGTAGTAAAGGTTCACGGGGTCTTTCCGTCTTGCCGCGGGTACGCTGCATCTTCACAGCGAGTTCAATTTCACGGAGTCCCGGGTGGAGACAGTGTGGCTATCGTTACGCCATTCGTGCAGGTCGGAACTTACCCGACAAGGAATTTCGCTACCTTAGGACCGTTATAGTTACGGCCGCCGTTTACCGGGGCTTCGGTCAAGAGCTTCGCTTGCGCTGACCCCATCGCTTAACCTTCCGGCACCGGGCAGGCGTCACACCCTATACGTCCACTTTCGTGTTGGCAGAGTGCTGTGTTTTTAGTAAACAGTCGCAGCCACCTGGTCACTGCGGCCCGCTTCCGCTCCGGCCGCGAGGGCCTTCACGTACCGCGGGCGCACCTTCTCCCGAAGTTACGGTGCTAGTTTGCCGAGTTCCTTCACCCGAGTTCTCTCCAGCGCCTGGGGATTCTCTCCCAGCCCACCTGTGTCGGTTTGGGGTACGGTTGCAGGGTACCTGAAGCTTAGAGGCTTTTCCTGGAAGCCGGGCATCGACCGCTTCGCCCCAAAGGGCTCGTCATCGGTTCTCGGGATTGAACCGCCGGATTTGCCTGGCGATTCTCCCTACGACCTTAAACCGGGACTACCAATCCCCGGCCGGTGTAGCCTTCTCCGTCCCCCCATCGCAGTACCATCCAGTACGGGATTGTTCGCCCGTTTCCCATCGACTACGCCTTTCGGCCTCGCCTTAGGGGCCGACTCACCCTGCGCCGATTGCCGTTGCGCAGGAACCCTTGGGCTTGCGGCGTGCGGGGTTTTCACCCGCATGATCGTTACTCATGTCAGCATTCGCACTTCCGATGCCTCCAGCCGCTCTCACAAGCGACCTTCACCGGCCTACGGAACGCTCCCCTACCCTGCCTTGCGGCAGCCGCAGCTTCGGTATACGGCTTGAGCCCCGTTAAATCTTCCGCGCGGGCCGACTCGACCAGTGAGCTATTACGCTTTCTTTAAAGGATGGCTGCTTCTAAGCCAACCTCCTGGCTGTCTGGGCCTTCCCACTTCGTTTCCCACTGAGCCGTAATTTGGGGACCTTAGCTGGCGGTCTGGGTTGTTTCCCTCTTCACGACGGACGTTCGCAC
>JBATNZ010000220.1:0-17500 GCA_049290615.1 Candidatus Contendibacter sp. | reverse complement strand
TCGTTGTTAAAAAACGTGGGGGAATTCTCCGATTGTTGACCTTGCGGGTCAAGAATAGTTTGGCCTCACTCCAGCAAGCGCGGGCCAAGCCGTTCAATCTCCCCGCCGCTCAAGGCAGCAGTGCAATCTGCTCCAGCCCAGTGGTTTCCGGCAAGCTAAACATCAGGTTCATATTCTGCACCGCCTGGCCCGCCGCGCCCTTGACCAAATTGTCGATCACCGACAGCACCACCACGGTTTTACCGTTCCGGGGCCGATGCACCGCCAGCCGGCACTGGTTCGCTCCACGCACGCCGCGGGTTTCGGGATGCGATTTGGGCGGCAGCACGTCCACGAACGGTTCGTTGGCGTAACGCTGCTCGAACAGCGCCTGCAAATCGGCGTCGGAATCGCTCAGGGTGGCGTACAGAGTGGCGTGAATGCCGCGGATCATCGGCGTCAGGTGTGGCACAAACACCAGTTCCACTGGGCTACCGGCCACCGCCGTCAGACCCTGGCAGATCTCCGGCAGATGGCGATGCGCCGGCACCCCGTAAGCCTTGAAGTTGTCGCCGGCTTCGCACAATAAAATGCCGATCTCGGCCTTGCGGCCGGCGCCGCTGACCCCGGATTTGGCGTCGGCGATCAGCGATTGCCGGTCGATGATGCCCGCTTCCACCAGTGGCAGAAAACCCAGTTGTACAGCGGTTGGATAGCAGCCGGGGTTAGCCACCAGCCGGGCATTGCGGATGGATTCGCGGTTGACTTCGGGCAGACCGTAAACCGCTTCCGCCAGCAATTCCGGGCAGGTGTGCGGCATCCCGTACCACTGCTCCCAGTCTTCGACCCGCCGCAACCGGAAATCAGCCGCCAGATCAATGATCTTGACCCCTGCTTCCAGTAATGCTGCCGCGCTCTTCATGGCAGTGCCGTTGGGAGTGGCGAAAAACACCACATCGCAGCCTTTCAGCACGGTGTTGTCCGGCTCGACGAAGACCAGATCCACCCGACCGCGCAGATTGGGAAACAGCTCGCTAACCCTGACGCCCTTCTCGCCGCGCGAGGTGATGATGGCCAGTTCCACCGCCGGATGCAGGGCCAGCAACCGTAACAATTCGACGCCGGTATAGCCGGTCCCGCCCACAATACCCACCTTGATCATGGCTGTAATCCTCCCGCAATCGGTCACTGGAAAGCGCGCATCATAGGATGTTCGCCATTCCGTGCAAGCCAGGCCGGGTCTGGCATAATCACGCCCGGTTA
The DNA here is from genome assembly GCA_049290615.1 of Candidatus Contendibacter sp. Classification (GTDB taxonomy): domain Bacteria; phylum Pseudomonadota; class Gammaproteobacteria; order Competibacterales; family Competibacteraceae; genus Contendibacter. Next base: position 16,258 of record JBATNZ010000220.1, on the reverse strand, counting down.
CATTCGGCGGTTACCGCAATCTCAATTCCGGTGTGCGGCCGTCATCCACCGCGAACCGAACCGCAGGAGACTCATCCGGTGAAGCTGAACAAAGAAACCCTCATTGCCGGCATCGCGCTGGCGGTAGTTCTGGCGGTCGCCGCGGTCTGGCTCATGCCCGCCGGCCTGCGCCAGGCGCCACCGATGGTCGGGCAAACCCTCGACGGGCGCACCCTGACCCTGGAACAGTTGCGCGGCAACCCAGTGCTGGTGACCTTCTGGGCGACTACCTGCCCCTCCTGCATCGAGGAAATGCCGCATCTGGTCGAGCTTTATCGGGAACTGCATCCGAAAGGGCTGGAAATCGTCGGGGTGGCGATGGCCTACGATCCGCCGGAGCAGGTGCGGGCGATGGTGGCGCGGCGGCAAATTCCCTATCCCATCGTGCTGGACACCCAGTCGCGTATCGCCCGGGAATTCGACGACGTGCGGCTAACTCCGACCACGGTACTAATTTCGCCGGAGGGGCGCATCATGCATTACCGGCTTGGACCGCTGGATCTGCCCAAGCTGCGCGAGACAATCCAGGGGATGTTGTGAAGGGTGAAACATCCGCCGGGAGCATCCTCCCCCGCTCCCTCCCACTCGGCAGGACGCGGGGAGCTTGTATGGCAATCAAACGAAACAGGCGTTGGCCCGTTCCAGGCATTCGCATGCCTGATCGAGATCGGCGTGACAGCGCATGACCCAGGCGTCGCCCCAGAAGAAATTGCAACTGGTTTCCGACCGCAAGACCCGCCGGTGCGCTTCTTCCAGCAGATTGAGCAACTCCGGGTTGCGCAAGCCGATGTGGGTGGCGTTATGCAACGCCGCCTGGACCGCCTGACTGATCTCGTCCACCCGGATCAGGGCGTTCTTCTGCGCCGGCGTACCGGACCATTGCACGAAATCGTGGCCATCGTGCCAACCAGTATTCCACGCGCCCGGCCCGACCGTGACCTCGCCATGAGTACCGAATCGGTCGAGATAATCCCGGATGAAAACCGGCTGGAGCGCGCTGGCGCCGGCTCGGACCTTGTTTAGCAACGGCTTGTAGAACGCATCCCAGAAGTTGCCGCCCGGCGTGGTGTTGCGGAACCAGTCGCCGTTCTCGCCATCGCAGCAGGTGGTTACCAGCGGTGCGAACTCGCAGTCCTGGGTACGCTCCCGGACTTCGCGCAGAAACCCGTCGGGATCCACGCCGTTCGCCTGGGCGCTGGATAGCTCGCGGTCGCGCACAACGACCACGATCTCCTGGTCGCCGAAGCGGGCGACATGTGGCCGGTAGCGCAGTTCCTCCCAGCCCATCGGGGTGACCGGTTGCACATGCTCGCTATCCACCAGCACGAAGGAATAGCCGCAGCGCCGGAGCAGGGGGATCATCTCCATGCAGAACCCCATTTCCGGCGGCCAGAAGCCCTGGAACCCACTGCGCGGGAACAACCGGCTAGCGAACCGCCGCCAGCGTTCCAGGTGCGCTTCCCAGTCGGCGGGGGGAATCAGCGGCAGAACCGGGTGGTAGTAGGCAGTGCCGAGCAGTTCGATGACCCGCCCGTTCAGCAACTGCTGGAGCAGCGCGCCGCAATCCACGATGCCGCTGGCCCGGCTCTGAAAATCCGGATTCCCCAGGGTCTCCAGCAGGGTGCCGGACAAGGACAGATGGACCCGGCCGAACTCCTGCTCGTCCCGCAACGCGCGGGGAATCCGATCCATCGCCAGCAGAATTTTCCGGGCTTCCGGCTCGTTGTGCGTCAGCAAGTGATCCAGGTTGCCGGCCGGCTGGTGCAGGCTCAGCACGAGCGCGTGATAAAGGATGTTGTCCACCATGGTTCAGCCTCCTCCTGTGATGGGTCGTGGCAACGGGCGGCGAGAAAAACCACGCCGCCCGCCACTACCCCGCTTTTTATAATGATGATAAATCGGGAACCGACATGGCGGAATGGCCCGAACGGCTAAAAATCGGTTTCGACGATGGCGCTGGTCCGCCGGCAGAGTTCGCGGCCGTAGTCGGTCCACAACCCTTGCCCCCAGTAGCGGTAGCAACTGGTCTGTGAGCTCATCAGATGGAACAGGGCATTGCGATAGCGCGAGTCGCTGGGCGACACGCCCGGCTTCAGCACTTTTTCGTGGAAGACCGAACTGGCTTTTTCCATCGGCCCGAGTACGTTGTCGTAGCCCCGCACCCAGGAGATGTCGTTCGTCCAACTGCCGCCTTCCATGTGGAAGCGCCCGTCTTCCTTCTTCAACTCGGCAATGACTTTTTCCAGCTTCTCCGGGCCGTCGCCCGCTTTGAACCGGTCCCAGATCCGCTTCTGCAACAGCGGCTGCAATGCCGGCAGGTCGGCCTCCTTGACTCCTGACGCGAACAGGTGCTCCAGGTACTCGGTGCCGTTCATGAACGGCACGTCCGACCCGGTGGCCTCGCGTACCGAATCCATGAACTTGCCGGGGAACTCGTTCATCATCACCCCGCCGTTCTCGCCGTCGGCGATCTGGGTCACCAGCGGCGGTACCGATTTGCCGGCCAGTTCCCAGCGCGACAGGCTCTTGGCCTCGTAGTAGGGCTGCATCTGCGCCACCAGCTTGGTGTCGCTGCCCTGGGTCTTGATGAGGGCGATGATGCTGACGGTCTCGCCCTTGGAGTTGGTGCAGACCAGGCGGTGCGGTAGATGTTTCTTCTCTGGACCATGACCGTTTTCCGGCCGTTCCACGGTGTGCTCCTGCACCAGCAACCACTGATAGCCGCAGTCCACCAGGGTCTTGATGTAGGCGTAGGCGATGTCGGGGTGATTGGGCAACGCCATTTCCGAGGGCGAAAACCCGCGCACCCGCGCCAGCGCCTCCAGCCCGAAGATCGCGGCGAAGTGGTGCTGCCAGGCCTTAACGTGCAGCCGGAAATCCTGCGTTGGGGTCGATGGCGCCACCGCGTGGCCCCATGGACAACCCAGCCATTCCACCGCCCGTCGGTAGTCCGGATTACAGGTGGCGTTCTTGAGCGCATCAAAGACATCGTGCAGGCCCATGGCGCGCATCCCATGGAACAGGGTGCCGGAATACTCCAGCATCACCCGCGGCTCCTTACCTTCGTGGATCAGTTGCGGGACGAACTCCCCGATCCGCTTGTAGCACCAGTGGAAGACCGACGCGTTGTGGTTATCGCCGATACCCTGGTTGTCCATCATGTACTTGAGATTGCTGATAATCGCCGCCGTGGACAAATCGCCGCCGCCGGCCGGAATCAACGGCTGGTGCATGTGCAGGGCGATGGCGCAGGCGGCGCGGATGCGGCCGAAATCAATCCGGCTTTCCGGCAGGAACACCGGTTGGTTCCGGGCGGCGCGCAGGGTCTCTTCCACGAGCGGCTCCGAACCGCAGATGTTCGGCAGACCGTCAACATATTCTGGAAGCTGGCTCATGCGGGTTATTCTCCTGGACTGGCTGGACTGGCTGGACTGGCCGGGTGAGCAGGAGCAAACGTGGTCGCGAAATCGCGGCCAAGAGCGCTCCTACCGATACTGATGCTAACGCAAGCGAACGGACTCACGAAATTGCGGCCGATGCCGCTCCTTACTTGCAGCGAATATGTTCGTAGATGTTCAGGTAATCCTGGCCGGGCCGGCACCAGGAATAATCGCAGCTCATGCCCTGGATCATCAACTGGCGGAAGTCATCGGGATAGTCGTACCACAGAGCGATGGCGCGGTGCATGGCCGATTCAACGCCAGGGTGATCGGCACCCTGGAACACATAGCCATTCCGCTCTTCATACGGCTTGTGGGCATAATCTTTGTCGAACACCGTATCCTTGAGGCCGCCGACCTCGCGCACGATCGGCACCGTGCCGTATTTCAGGGCGATCATCTGGGTCAGCCCGCACGGCTCGAACAGGCTGGGCATGACAATCATGTCGGCGCCCGCGTAGATCAGATGCGACAAGTCCTCGTCGAAGCCCAGTTCGAGATGGCAATCCGGGCTGTCGTTGAGATGCCGCTTGAGGTTCCAGAAGTGCTGGTTGATGAGCGGGTCCGGGCTGGAACCCAGCAACACGAACTGGGCGTTGTTGTGCAGGGCGTAGAAGAGGGCGTGATGGATCAGGTGGACGCCTTTCTGGCTGTCCAGCCGGCCGACGTAGGCGATGATCGGCTTGTAACCCTTGCTCAGCCACAACCGGTCGCGCAGCGCCTCCTTGTTGGCGTACTTCTGGTCCAGGGTGTCGATGCCGTAGCGGCTGGGAATATGCCCGTCCACTTCCGGATTCCAGATGTCGTAGTCAATGCCGTTCAGCACCCCGCCGAACTTGCCCTGATGCAAGTTCAGGGTATGGTTCAACCTGCTCCCCTGATCGGTGAAGCGGGCCTCGTGGGCATGAGTCGGCGATACCGTGGTGACGAAGTTGGAATAGACGATACCGCCCTTCATCAGGTTGATGGCGCTGTGGTAGAAGTTGTCGCGCAGGCGGTCGTAGTTGAAATAGTGGGCGATGTTGGTCAGACCGGTGGCCAGCAGCACGTATTCGCCGGTCACGCCCTGATGCTGGAAATTGTGGACGGTGTAGCAGACCCGTGAGCGACCCATCCCGGCGTGGGCGTAGTGCTCGAACAACAGCACCGGCACCAGTCCGGTCTGCCAGTCGTGGCAGTGGATGATGTCGGGTCGGCGGTTGTCCTTGAGCAGGAACTCCAGCGCCGCCCTGCTGAAGAAGGCGAAGCGGCTGACATCGTCCTTGAAGCCGTAGAAGTGGCCGCGATTGAAGAAGTTGTCCTGCGAGTGCGGCTCGATGAAAAAGCACTTGCGGCCGTGGACAAAGCCGAACCACACCGTGCAATGAATGGCACCGTTATACCAGGGCACCCACAGATCCTGCATGCTGACTTGCAAGCCCCAGATTTGGTCGTAGCGCATGCAGTCGTACTTGGGCAGGATGATGTGGACCTCGTTGCCGCGGATTTCCAATTCCCGGGTCAGACCAAAGATCACGTCCGCCAACCCGCCGACTTTCGCCACGGGAGCGCATTCAGGAGCAATCTGTACAATGTACATAAACGTTCATCCTTTACTTATTTCGGGTTCCGGCCCCGGACCCGGCGGTCCGGGTCTCCCTCGCCCACAAGATTCGCACTGCGATCGCGCGGTGGTTCAGCCGGGCAGATGATCGCGGCTGGTGACCAGCACGAACGCCTGGCCCGGCCGCAAATCGTAGGAAAACGGCCGCGGGATGTATTCCAGGGGGTATTCCGGCGACACGTCCACCAACGGCGCGCCAGCCTGAATGTAGGTGCCGAGGTTTTCGGCGTAAAAGTACTGGTGATTCCAGGGATCCTTGTTGAGCAGGATCAGCGCTTCGTCGTGGGTCTTGGACGAAGCCTTCCACATCACCAGAATGTTCGGATTCTGGTAGGGCAGGATGGTGGTCGGGCATTCTTCCTGGAAGACCGCGTGCTGGCGCTTGATAGCGTTGACGCAAGTAATGAATTCGCATAGATCGACGTTCGGCTGTTCCCAGTCGCCGGGCCGGGTATTGACCACGTGCAAGCGGCGACGGAAGCCGTACTCGAAGCCGATGGGGATCATCACGCCGGCGGAAAACAGAGCGGAAAACAGATAGCGCTGTTTCATCGCCGCTTCGTTGCCGTGGATTTCCTGGAACAACCGATCGGTGTCGTGGCTTTCCGGGAAGCTGATGGACGGGGCGATCTCGCGCACCAGTTGATATTGCTCCATCAGCCAGGCGCCGTTGAAATCCCACCACTTGGAACTGTTGAACACGTAATCGAAGCCGGCCTGGGCGGTCTGCTTGGTCTGGTCAGCGGTACAGCCCAGGGTTTCGGCCAGAAACGCCGTGCCGGGGTATTTTTGCCGGATGTCGCGAATCAGCCGCCCCCAGATTTGACCGGGAATCTGATAGGCCGCGTCGCAGCGAAAGCCCTTGAAGCCCAGTTCCAGCAAGTATTCGACGATCTGGCGGCAGTAGCGGTAAAGCCCTTCCGGGTCGGAGGTGCGCGAGTGGTTGAACAACGCCAGGTCGCCCCACACCACCTTGTGGCCATCCTCCATGCAGAACGGATGGGCGACGTTGCCGTTTTCCTGGACGAACCATTCCGGGTGCTGGCGTGTCAGTTCGGAGTCGAAGGCGCAATGGTTAATGACCAGGTCCACCATGACCTTGAGGCCGAGTTGATCGGCCGTGGCGAGCGCCGCCTTGATCTGTTGTTCGGGCGAGAGTTTGGATTTCGGATCCACCAGCAGTGGATTCAGTTGGAAATAATCCACGATGGAATACAGACTGCCCGAGTAGCCGGGTTTCTGGACCGGATTGATGAAAATCCAGTCGAAGCCCATGTCGGCCGCCCGCTTAAAGTGGGGCTCCCAGTCCCCAAACGGGCCGGCCAGCAAGGGAAAAAGATTGTAGATGAGCATCGGCGACTCCCCTGAGTTCTTGGTTTTGAGCGCTCGGACGCGGCGGTGGCCCGGGCGGCAGATCATGGCGACCGTGGATACGGCGCAAATAGGTGGAAATCGTAGCACGAAACCGCCGGGCACGGCAGTTCGAGCGCGCCGGCGGGCTTGCTGGCCCGGCGAATGGTTTATAACTGGGTTTGCAGGTAAGCGGGCAGACCAAGGCGGGCAATCAGCCCCAACTGGGTTTCCAGCCAACCGATGTGCTCTTCCTCGCTGGCGAGAATAGCCGCCAGCAGATCGCGGGTCACGTAGTCACCGCAACTTTCGCAATAGCCGACCGCTTCCCGGTAGAGCGGATGGGCAAGCTGTTCAAGCTTGAGATCGCCGCGCAGGACTTCCTCGACGTTCTCGCCGATGTACAGCTTGCCGAGGTCTTGCAGGTTGGGCAGGCCTTCCAGGGCCAGGATGCGCTGGACCAGCCGATCGGCGTGCTTCATCTCGTCGATGGATTCGTCGTACTCATGCTGGCCGATCCGGTTCAATCCCCAGTTTTCCAGCAGGCGGGCATGGAGGAAATACTGGTTGATGGAGGCCAGTTCGTTCTTGAGGGCCTTGTTCAGGTACTCGATAACCTTGGCATCGCCTTTCATTGGGATCTCTCGCAAAATTTAGACATCGATCGCGAACCAGGCATGAGCCGGGGCGACCTCCCTGGGAACCGGCGTGGGCGCGGCGTTCGCGGGGATCGGTGCCGAGGTGGCCTCCGCCGGGACCGGCGCTGGAGCGGCAACAGTCAGGCACTCCCGGAGAAAGTCGTTGATGCTGTCGATGCATTTGCCGCATTCGATGCCCACGCCGAAGCGGGCGCTCAGATCGCCGAAGCCGCGGGCGCCCTGTTCGAACGCCTGCCGAACCTGGTGATCGGAAATCGACTTGCAAATGCACAGATACATGATCGCGATTCTCCTGGTCGAGGCAGTGGTGGAGTTTTCATCGAGCCAGTATAGGAGACTATCCGGAAACGGTTTGGTTGCGAATCGCGCTGTTCGCGCCAACCACCTGCTGGCCGACGCCGAACCAAACTCAAAATTCTGGGAAAACCGCCATGACCACCGCGCTGTTCTGGTTCCGCCGCGACCTGCGGCTCGCCGACAACCCCGCCCTGCATCATGCCGCCGCCACGCACGAGCGGGTGATTCCGGTCTACCTCCACGTCCCGCGCGAGGAAGCTCCCTGGCAACCCGGCGCGGCCTCGCGCTGGTGGCTGCATCACAGCCTGGCGGCGCTGGCGGCGGCGCTGAGCGAACGCGGGTCGCGCCTGATCATCCGCCAGGGCGACAGCCTGACGGCGCTGCGCGAACTGATCCGCGAAACCGGCGCGGCGGCGGTGTACTGGAACCGCTTGTACGAACCGGCGACCATCGCCCGCGACCGCGCTGTGAAAGCCATGTTGCGCGAGGAAGGCGTCGTCGCCGAAAGCCAGCGGGCGGCGCTGCTGATCGAACCGTGGACCCTGCTGAAAGCGGATGCAACACCTTATCAGGTCTTCACGCCCTTCTGGAAAGCCTACCTGCGGAAACTCCCCCCCGCCGCGCCGCTGCCGGTTCCGACCCTGCCCGGTTCCGAACGCTGGCCCGCATCGCTGCCGCTGGCCGAGCTGAATCTACTGCCGCGCATCCGCTGGGACGACGGACTGGCCACCGCCTGGCAACCGGGCGAAACCGGGGCGCTGGCACAACTGGACTGGTTTTGCGAGACGGCGCTGACCGGCTATGCCCAATGGCGCGACTGGCCGGGTCGGGACGGCGTATCGCGGCTATCGCCCCACCTGCATTTCGGCGAACTCGGCCCCCGGCAGATCTGGACCGCTGCCACTGCGGCAACGAACGGCGATCCGCTGGGCAACAAGGGCGCGGAAACCTTCCTGCGGGAAATCGGCTGGCGGGAGTTCGCCCATTACGTGCTTTACCACTGGCCCCGCACCCCGGAGCAACCGCTTCAGGAACGCTTCGCCGCCTATCCATGGCGCGGTGAGTACGCCGAGCTACTACACGCCTGGCAACGGGGACAAACCGGTTATCCCATGGTGGATGCCGGGATGCGGCAACTGTGGCAAACCGGCTGGATGCACAACCGGGCGCGGATGCTGGTCGCCTCGTTCCTGATCAAGAACTGCCGCATTCCGTGGCAGGAAGGCGCCCGCTGGTTCTGGGACACGCTGGTGGACGCCGATCTGGCCAGCAACACCCTCGGCTGGCAATGGACCGCCGGCTGCGGCACCGACGCCGCACCCTACTTTCGGATTTTCAACCCGATCCGGCAGGGCGAGCAGTTCGACCCGGACGGCGTCTATGTCCGCCACTGGATTCCGGAACTGGCGCAATGGCCGGCATCATGCCTCCACCAGCCCTGGAACTTATCCCCCGCCGAACAGCGGACGACGGACTTCACCCCGGGGCTGCATTACCCCCCGCCCGTGGTGGATTTCGCCGCCAGCCGCGCCGATGCGCTGGCCGGTTACGAGCGCATCAAGGCCGGCTGATCGCGCCGATTTCGCCCGTTGGCGGGAATACCCGCCTGAACCTCGGCGGTGAATCCCGGTCTGTTCCAGTAACTATTTTCCTACTGGAACAAGAGGACATAACCCATGACGTTCCCCAGGATGACGAAATACCTGAACGCCGCCACCTTCGGTGTGTTGCTGCTGGCCGACGCCGCCCTGCCCGCCTGGGCCCTGTCCAGCAATCGCCAGGAAGAGGTGTTCCAGGGCGTCGCCCGCGACGAGCGCGGCGAAATCGCCTACACCGAGGAGCACCGCATGATTTACGAAAACGGTCGCCCCCAGCGCAACGAAACCCGCTATCGGGATGCCAAGGGCGACGAAATCGCGGTGCTGAAATCCAATTTCACCACCCACCCCTACGTGCCAAGCTATTCCTTCGAGGACCGCCGCTTCGGCCGGCAGGACGGCACTTTCGTGGATGGAAATTGGGTCAAGATCTATGGCCGCGCCGATCAGGACGCGCCGGTCCAGCAAGAGAGGGTACGGCTGGAGGACGGCATGGTGACCGGCCAGGGTCTGCACATGTACCTGCGCGATCACCTGGCCGAACTGGCCGAGGGCAACACCATCCAGCATCTGCGGTTCCTGGTCCCGCTGGATGGCCGCGATTACGTCTTCCGCATCCGCCGCCTGGACACACCCGACGCACCGGGCACGGCGTCGTTCAGCATCGAGGCGGATAGCTGGTTATTGCGGCTGGTCGCGCCCCGGCTGGAAGTGTGCTACGACCATGAAACCCGCCGCCTGCTGTCCTATCGCGGCGCGTCCAACCTGCTCGATGCCGACCGGGGGGTGCGGAACGTGACCATCACCTACCGCTATCCCGACTGATCCGGGGGAGCGCGGGCGAAACCACGTCCGCGCTCCGGTTCAGACCGCCTTCCGGCGATACGCCAACGTCAACAGGATCACCCCGACTGCGATCAGCGGCAGCGACAGCAATTGCCCCATGGTCAGCCAGCCGAAGGCGAGATAACCGAGTTGCGGATCCGGCTGGCGGACGAACTCCACCAGAACCCGGAACACGCCGTAGCTCAGCGCGAACACGCCCGACACCGCCATGGTCGGGCGCGGCCTGGCCGAAAACAGCCAGACGATGACAAACAGCGCCGCGCCTTCCAGCGCCATCTGGTACAACTGCGAGGGATGGCGCGGCAGGTTATCCCCGGTCTGGCGAAACACCATTCCCCACGGCAGATCGGTCACCCGCCCCCACAGCTCGCCGTTAATGAAATTGCCGATCCGCCCGAAGAACAGCCCTGGCGGGATCAGCGGCGCGATGAAATCGACGGTCGGCCAAAATCCTTTTTGGTATTTGCGGGCGAACAACACCATCGCCAGCAGCACGCCCAGAAAACCACCGTGGAACGACATGCCGCCTTCCCAGACGCGGAACAGCGCCAGCGGGTTGTGCAGAAAATTGCTGAAGCCGTAGAACAGGATATAGCCGATCCGGCCACCGAGAATGACGCCCAGGGCGATGTAGAACACCAGGTCATCCATCTGCTCGGCGGTCCAGCCGGAGCCGGGCTGCTTGACGCGGTAGCGGCCCAGCGCCCAGCCGACCAGGAACGCAATGAGATACATCAGGCCGTACCAGCGCACGTGCAGCGGTCCCAGGCTGAACGCCACCGGGTCGAAATCGGGATGGATAAGCATGGAAAACTCCGTGAGAAGGAACGGGCCGGCGAGCGCCCCACGCCGCCAGCATCCGCTATAGTTTGCGTGATTCAAGACCTTGAGGAGAGCAATTCGTGCAACGGCGCAACAGCATAACGTGGTTCTATGTGATCGGCGCCACCGATGGCGTCTACGCCGACTGGAGCCGCCGGTTCGGGGCGCCACCGGGGATTTTCCGCTGAAATTCCCCGATGAAAGAACCCCGCTGGACAACGATTTCAGAATCAACCTTCGCCTGGGAGATCGCGGCCCCATGAACTAAACTACATCGATTCAAACTAAGTTTAGTTCAAAACCGGGAGCCATCATGCAAACCATCAATATCCACGCCGCCAAGACCCATCTTTCCCGTCTGGTCGAGCAGGCCGCCGCCGGCGAAGAAATCATCATCGCCAAGGCGGGCAAACCGATTGCCCGGCTGATGCCGCTGGCCGTGCCGAAAAAGGAGCCGCGCAAGCTCGGCATTCTGGAGGGGAAACTTAAGGTGCCCGACAACTTCGATGATCCCTTGCCCGACGATATCCTCGATCTTTTTTACCACGCTCCTCTCTTTCCGCCCGAATCAGCTCCTCCTGTGGAGGAGCGCTAAATGCTTGTACTCCTTGACACCCACATCCTGATTTGGTCATTGAACACACCGAAGTGCTTGTCTCAGGAGGTACAGGACACCTTGACCGATCCCAACAACGAAATCTTTTTCAGCGCCGCCAGCATTTGGGAGATCGCCATCAAGGCAGCGCTGAAAAGGTTTGATTTTCATTATCGCCCCGATGACATTGCCGAGGCGGCGCGTCAGATCGGGATGGTCGAAATTGGCGTGTCGTCCCGTCATGCGGGTCAAGTGGCTGACCTGCCGCTGATCCATAACGACCCTTTTGACCGCTTATTGATTGCACAGGCGCTTTCCATACCCGCTCGGTTATTGACCGCGGACACCCTCTTGGCGCGCTATTCCGACCTGGTGCAACCCATCAAGATCGCTCGCCCATGATCTCCGCTCCCGCGCTGCTCAAAGGCCTCAAACGCCTCACCGCCATCCTCGAAGCCGACCTGCGCGACCGGATTGCCGCGACGCCCGACCTCGATGCCTCGCTCAGCGGCGAATGGCGGGCGGCGAAGGACGCCTCGCGCACCGCCGAAACCCTGCACGATTTCAAAGCCGAGGCGGTCACCCAAGCGGCGGCGCATTGGTTGCTGATGGGGTGTTCGTTCGCTTTCTGGAAGACAACGCGCTCATCGAGCGACCCTGGCTCACCGCCGCCGACCCGGCGCGGCGCGCTTTGGCGCGGGATCGGCACGAGCGCTACTTCCGCGCCCATCCCGGCGAGAGTGATCGGGACTATCTGCTCGCCGCCTTCCGCGAGTTGGCGCGCCTGCCAGGCCTGGGGCCGCTGTTGGACGAGCGCCACAACCCGCTGTTCCGGTTGCCGGTCTCCGGCGACGGCGCGATGGCCATGGTTGGCTTCTGGCAGAAGATCGACCCGGACACCGGCAAGCTGGTGCATGACTTCACCGCCCCGGACTGGAACACCCGCTTCCTCGGCGACCTGTATCAGGATTTGTCCGAGGCTACGGATCGCGCAAGAACGGTTATCACGGAGGTGTCAGCCCGCAGGAAATGGCAGTCCCGGTGGCGATCCTGTGGGCTGGCGGGTCGGCGCCGGCAGGTTTCCGCCTGGCTCCATCCGCACCGCCCGACTGGTGGGAGTGGTCGGTCCTGCCCGGGCCGGAGCTCGCGCAGGTCTATCAGCAGCCGGCCGCGACCGGGAAGGCCAAGCCCGCCGCCGACACCCGCCAAGCGGCGCTGTTTGGTCCCCCCGCCGCCGAGTCCGTCTCCGCGCCGGCGGAGTCCGGCGACTGGATCGCGGCACTGCTAACTTCATCGGTGTTCGCCGCCCAGAAGCAGTGGGTGGCCCGGGCCGGGGTCAAGGATGAGGAAATTCGCGGCTTGCTCGAAGCGCTCGCCGAGCACGGCGGCAAGCTGTCCAAGGCTGCCCTGGCCGCGAAGCTCTCGATGCCGCCGATGCGCGTGTCCGGGTTCATCCATGCTGCCCGCCGGCTCCTGAACGTGGATCAGGCGCCCGTGATCACGCTCGATGAACCCGAGGGATCGATCAGCCTGAATCGCAGCCTGCTCGAAACGCAGTTCCGGGAGCCGGCGCCATGATCGGCCTGTCGGCGTATCGCTCACAACTCGCGGATCACCCGACAGGGGTTGCCGACTGCCACCACTCGCGCCGGCAAGCTCCGCGTCACCACGCTACCCGCCCCATGGACATAATGGTTCAACGAAAGATGAGCCAACTCAAATGGGCGAGCAACACGACGCTGATGGGCAGGATGACCACCGGGGACGGTTGAACCACCATCTCGCTAATTCTATTTGATTTTCTCATATACAGCGGTATTCCCGGTCTTTGCGGAATAGACCAATAATTTCTTTCTATCCGGGCTGTGCTTGAAGGAAAGGGGAATTGTCACTCCCTTGTGGGTGTAAGTCGCCCTAATTTCCGTATCGGTAACGATATATACTCCCGGAATGCGCCGGCCGCTTTGGTTAATGCTGAAGGTCTGCCCGTCGGCGGTAAATTCCATCCAGTCTTTTTCGCTCCCGTCAGGATCGTAAGCCAGCTCCCACTTGCCGACGAGCCAACTATTGTCTGCGGCCAAAGCCGCCGCAACGGACAACACCAGCAGCGCGGAAAACCAGATTGCGATGTTTTTTTGGATGAGCGTTGCCATGTGAACCCCCCTGTTTGCCATTCCCGAAGTTTGATGATGTATTCGCCCCAGCGGTATTCCTCGCCCTCTTCAAGCCGGCAACACCCGCGCGAACACCGCCTTGAGATAATCGGTTTCGGGAATCGCCGGTGGGACTGGATGGTCCGGCCCCTGCCGGCCCTGTTCCAGAATGACCAGATTGCGGTCGAGATGCCGCGACCCCTGCAACAGGATCTGGATCAACACATCCCGCGAGAGTAATTGCGAGCAGGAGCAGGACACCAGCAGTCCGTCGCGCTCCAGCACCTGCATCGCCATCTCGTTGAGTCGCCGGTAGGCTAGCGCGCCTTCCTTGAAATCCTTGCGGCGCTTGACGAACGCCGGCGGGTCCACGATCACCACATCGAAGTGCTCGCGGGCTTCGCGCAAGCTTTTGAGCACCTCGAAGGCATCGCCCTGTTGAGTCCGCATCCGGTCGTTGACGCCGTTCAACGTCGCGTTGGCCTGTGCCTGCCCCAGCGCCGTGGCGGAGGAATCCACGCACAGTACTTCCCGCGCGCCGCGCGCCGCCGCCCGTATCCCCCAGGCGCCGACGTAGCTGAATACGTCCAACACTCGCCGACCCGCAACATAGCGATCCAGTCGGGCGCGATTGTCGCGCTGGTCGTAGAACCAGCCAGTCTTCTGCCCGGTGCGCGGCGCGACCTGGAAGCGTAGCCCGTCTTCCTCGACCACCACCGTTTCCGGAACCTCGCCCGCGGCATCGGCGACGGTGCGCTCCAGCCCTTCCATCTCCCGCACCCGACTGTCGTTGCGCCACAGCACCGCTGCCGGCTTCAGCACTTTTTGCAGGGCGGCGAGGATATCGTCCTTGAGTCGGTCCATGCCGGCGGTGGTGAGTTGCGCCACGCACAAGTCGCCGTAGCGGTCCACGATCAATCCCGGCAAACCGTCGCCCTCGCCGTACACCAGCCGGTAGAACGGTCGGTCGTACAAGCGCTCGCGCAGACTCAGCGCCACGTTGAGGCGATGCACCAGCAGCGAGGGATTGAGCGGATGCTCTAAATCACGACTGACCAGCCGGGCGCAGAGCAGCGCATGCGGGTTGATGTAACCGGTACCGATCACCTTGCCGTTGCTGGCCTGAATCGCCACCGGCTGGCCCGGTTCGAAATTACGCAGCGGGGTGGCCTCGACATCGATTTCGTTGCTATAGACCCACAGATGGCCGGCGCGCAGGCGGCGGTCTTCATCCTTGCGCAGGCGTAGCGGGGCAAAGTCGGCAGGGGAAATGGAAGATGTGGGCATGGGATGATGGCGTTCCGAAACACGAATCGAGGAATAGCGGACGGCGGGAACCATTGAACGATTTTCCCGCTTATCGAACTGTCAGAATAGGATCCGTAGCTTACTCCAAACCGTGGACGGACACTTTGTCCACGCACGCTACACAGCAATTCTCATTTTGGCGATGGCCCGCTAGAGTAGCCGAACCCTCTTGACCGGAAGCCCCTTGATGAGCGTACCGTTTGGTTCCGCTGTCCTGACGTTGGACGACATCACGAAACAGATCCGGAGCACCTTCGAGCAGTTTACCGACCCCCGCCGGGGGAAGAACACGCGCTACACGCTGGTGGACGCGGGGTTGAGTGCCTTCTCGGTGTTCTTCATGCAGAGCCCGTCGTTTTTGGAATACCAGCGCAGCCTGGACCAGTGGTTGGGAAGAAACAACGCCCAGACCTTGTTTGGGGTCCACCAGATCCCGTCGGACAATCAGATCCGCCACCTGCTCGACGCTACTGATCCGGGGCAGGTCGCCCCGTTATTTTCCTATTTGTTCCGGGCGTTGCGTCAAGCGGGCGTGGTCGAGACCTATCGGGCGGTGAATCAGACCCTGCTGCTGGCGTTCGACGGCGTGCAGTATTTTTCCTCGCCGACGATTCACTGCCCCCAGTGCTCGATTCGACACCACGCCAACGGTTCGGTGACGTATAGCCATACAGCGCTGACCCCGGTACTGGTGAAGCCGGGGTTCGACAAAGTGATCCCGCTGGCGCCGGAATTCGTCTGCCCGCAGGACGGCGCGGAGAAGCAAGACTGCGAACTCAACGCGGCCCAGCGCTGGCTGGCCGCCTGGGGTGACGATTATGGTCCGTTGGGGGTTACCCTCCTGGGCGACGATCTGTACTGCCACGAACCGTTCTGCCGCGAGGCGTTGCAGCGGGGCTTCGGTTTCATCCTGGTCTGTAAGCCGGCGTCCCATCCCACCGTGTCCGAATGGGTCGAGTTTCTGGACCGGGGCGGGGCTGTGCGGACCGTGGTCCAGCGCCGCTGGACCGGCCAACGACGCGAGATCGACACCTATCGCTACGCGCCCGCGATTCCCCTGCGCGATGGGGAGGACGCCCTGTTGGTCAACTGGTGCGAACTGACCACTACCGAAGAAAGCGGTCATGTGCTCTATCACAACACGTTTGTGACCCATCTGGCCCTTGATGACCGCACGGTGCCTGAGGTCGTCGCCGCCGGGCGCTGCCGGTGGAAGATCGAAAACGAAAACAACAACACCTTGAAAACCAAGGGCTATCACTTTGAGCACAACTACGGCCATGGCCAGCAGCATTTGTCATCGGTGTTAGCCAGTCTCATCATCCTGGCCTTTTTGGTCCATACAGTGTTGGAGTGGATGGATGACCAATACCAACTGCTCCGCCGAAAACTACCCTCGCGACAACGCCTGTTCGGCGACATCCGAACCTTGACCAGTTACCTGTGCTTCGAGAGCTGGGGGGCCTTGATGACGTTCATGTTGCAAAGCTTCGAGCCAGCTCTTCCACAACCCGAAACCGGGTGAAATCGCCAAAATGAGAATTGCTG
>JBATNZ010000219.1:0-6797 GCA_049290615.1 Candidatus Contendibacter sp. | reverse complement strand
CCCAACCCGACCACCGCCGGCCCGACACCCAACCCGACCACCGCCGGCCCGACACCCAACCCGACCACCGTCAAGGGCAAACCCGTGTAAGGGGCTGCTATGTACATCCTAAACCTCAACAAGACTATGATAATGAATCCGAAGCCAGCGAAATTGGCGATATTGGAGAAAATATTGTAAAGATATATGAGGAACACAGCAAAAAAGGATGTACGGTTACAAAGATGCCAAAAAATAATAAAGGCTATGATATTAAATTGGAGTTTGAAAACAACGTTACTCGATATATAGAAGTAAAAGCCATCAAAGGTCCTTGGGGCTTTCGCGGGGTTTCAGTTAGCTATGATCAGTACGAATTCGCACGGAACCTGAAACCTGGCGAATCATGGTGGCTTTATATTGTTGAGTACGCAAAAGATTCACAAAATCTACCGGTTCTTCACATTATCGAAAACCCATTCATTAAAGAATCAGGCTCTCATATTACTGAATTCCGATTCGATGATGGTTGGCGTGAAGTAGCATCATCTGATCTTTTCTGCTGTTTTGTTCCTGGTGCAATAATAGAAGATCCTGTTAATGGAAAAGGTAAAATTGACGAGTTGCAAATAGCAGGTGAATCAAGAAAGTTAATTGTGGATTATGAACGCGGCGGGAGGAAACCAATTCCACTTAACCTAAACATAATAAAACTCATCAGATTAAGATGATGGCTACGTTGATTCCTGACCTCACCGAGTCGCAGCTTGACACATTGGAATCGCCCGCCGAAGCCAAGGTCTACCGCGCCCTGCGCGACCAACTTCCCGCCGACTACACCGTCTTTTTCCGAGTCGGCTGGATCCTGCGGCGCGAAGACGAGCACGCCAAGGATGGCGAAGCCGATTTCGTCGTCTGCCACCCCGACGCCGGCTATCTCTGCATCGAGGTCAAAGGGGGTGGTGTTGGCTTCGATGCCAATACCGGCGAGTGGTACTCCATCGACCGTTTCAACGATAAAAACCCGATCAAGAATCCCATCATTCAGGCACTGCACGCCAAGTACTCCATCCGCACTAAACTAAGCGAGCAGCCTCGCTGGCAAGCTCTCGGTATCCGTGACGCGATTCGGGGCCATGCCGTGTTCTTCCCGGACATCGGCAACCCCAAACCGCTGGCCAGGCCGGATATGCCCGTGGAACTGATCGGCAGCTTGGCCACCCTGCAACACGTCAAACCGTGGGTGGACGGCGCCTTCGCCCACTGGCGCAACGAAGACTCCAGCCAGACGCCCATCGGCCGTCAAGGAATTCGGGTCTTTCGCGAAATTTTCGCCCGCTCCTTCGAAGCCCGGCCACTGGTATCCGCCGTCCTCCAGGAGCAGGAAACCCGCCGCCTCCGGTTGACGAAAGACCAATTGCGCCTGCTGGATTTTCTCCGCTCCCACCGCCGCGCGGCGGTCGATGGCGGCGCGGGCACCGGCAAAACCGTCCTGGCCGTCGAAAAAGCCCGCCGCCTGGCCGCCGAAGGTTTTCGCACTCTGCTGACCTGCTACAACCGCCCCTTGGCCGATCACCTTCAAGCGGTCTGCCAAGGAACGCCGGGGCTGCATGTCATGAGCTTTCACCAGCTTTGTCACTGGCTGATCGAAAAAGCCAGGCAGACCAGCGGCACCGACCCCGTCGCCGACGCGCAACGGACCTACCCCGGCAAAGACTATTTCGACGTGCACTTGCCTAACGCGCTGGCCTATTCGCTGATGATCCTGCCGGACCGCTACGACGCCGTGGTCTGCGACGAAGGGCAGGATTTCAAGGCAGATTACTGGATGCCCATCGAATTCATCCTGAGCGATTCCGCAAACAGCCCGCTGTACATCTTTTACGACGACAACCAGAATCTTTACTCCCGCGTCCGCAGTTTTCCCATCGCGGACGCCTCTTTCTCGCTGACCTTCAACTGTCGAAACACCGACAAGATTCACGAAGCGGCTTACCGATACTACCGTGGCATTCCCATCGAAGCGCCGTCGAATGTCGGGGAAGAGATCGTTCCCATCGAAGCCCCGCATCACGAACAGCAAGCCAAGCGTCTCCATGCCCGCGTCGTGGACTTGATCGCCAAAGAATCGGTTGCGCCCAGCCACATCGTCATCTTGATTGCGGAATCCGAACGCAAACAGGACTACTACAGCGAACTGCGCCGCTTGCCGTTACCGCGTCCCGCTCGGTGGATTGAGGAAGCGCCGCAAACCGACGGCGCGGTGTTGCTGGAAACCGTGAAGCGATTTAAAGGGCTCGAATCCCCGATTGTTTTCCTGTGGGGCTTGGATGCGCTTGATTGGTGCGATCTCAAGGAATTGCTTTACGTGGGAATCAGCCGAGCGAAATCCATGCTTTACGTGGTGGGCAGCGCCAGCACGGTCACATCGGTTTTAGCGTCCTGATCGCCTGTCAATAGATTGGCCACCCACTGCCGAGTGGGCCTCGCACTCCCAATCCCCCAGGAAACCCTGTATGTCCACGTACCGCCTCAGCCCCTCCCGGATCGCCCGCCACTTCTACCACGAGTGCGAGCGCTACCTGCGCTACCACGCCACCCCGCGCGGCGCACGGGCGGCTGAGGGCGTGCCCACCCCGCTCGACCGGCCCAGCCTGGTCACCGACACGATCCTGCAAGACGGCTATGCCTGGGAAGAGATCGTCATCCGGGATCATCTGGGGGCGAGGGTTCACATTGCGCCGGGCACCGGTGCGCTGCACGAGCGCACCCACGGCATCCAGGAAACCTTGGCGCGGCTGGCGAACCTTCAACCGGACGAATTCCTGTATCAACCGACCCTGGATATTCCCGCTGCATTTTTGACCCGCTACGGCCTCGACCCGACGCGCTGCCGGTTTCCCCCTTGCCGCCCCGATCTGCTGCACCTGATCGAAGACGAGCGGGGACGCCGGCTGTGCGTGATCGACATCAAGGCCAGTCACGCCCTGAAAACCAGCCATCGAATTCAGATCGCCTTGTACGGGCTGCTGCTGCGCGACGTGCTCGCCGCCGCCGGCTCCTCGCTGGCGGTAGATCTGGACGAGGGTGGAGTCTGGCTATACGGCCAGACTGCTCCGGAATCGGTCACCCTCGGCACGACGGTTCGGCTGTTGGAACGCTTCCTGCGCGAGGACTTGCCGGGGGTTCTGGATCGCCCGCTGGCCGAGGTGCCGTGGCATCTGTTCTTCCGCTGCGAGTGGTGCGAGTTCTTCGATCATTGTCGGCGAGAAGCCGAGGCGACCCGCTCGGTGTCGTTGCTGCCCTATCTCTCGGTGGGAGGCCGCCGTTTCCTGCGCGATGCGCCCTGGGGCGGTGCGCCGATCCACACGCTGGACGACTTGGGCGCGTTCCTGGCTGGCCCGGCGACGACGGTCGATGCCGCTCTGGAAGGTTGCGGTAGCCTGCGCGGGCGGCGGGTCTACCTGCAAAAAGCCGTCGCCGCTTTGCAGACCGATCAAGTCATCGCCTACGGCGGATCTTCGCTGGCCTTGCCGGTTAACGAGCACGTCAAGATCGTTTTGACGCTGCACAGCGATCCCCACAGCGGTCAGCTCTACGCCGCCGGCATGTTGCGGGTGAAGGGCAAAGATGTCTACGGCGATGGCTTCCGTCTGGAAACCTGGGTCGCCCCGACGCCGGAAGCCTGCGCTCAAGCCCGAACCTGGCTGCTCGAAACCCTGTTCGCGGAACTGGACACCTTGTATCGCTATAACGCTCCCTTGCCGTGGGGCCAGCAGAAAGCCCTGCAAGTCTACGTGTTCGATGGCTACGAACTGACCTTGTTCACCCAGATGCTGATCGAGGCGTTGGCCGATCCGGTCCTGGCGCCCCGCGCCCTGCAACTGCTGTTCTACTTTCAGGACGAGTCTCTGGCCGGTGAAGAGGAGCATCCCCAGACCGAAGTGCCCTATCCGGTCGTGGTGCTGACCCGGGTCATCCGCCAACTGCTGGCCTTGCCGCAACCGCTGGTGTTGAGGCTCCCGGAAGTGCTGGCGGCGTTGCCCGCGCCTGGCTTCGACTTGACCTTGCAGCCGAGCGACCGCTATTGGTTCGCGTTGAGCAACACCCTCAAGAGCGACACCCTGTTT
This sequence comes from Candidatus Contendibacter sp., assembly GCA_049290615.1. GTDB lineage: Bacteria > Pseudomonadota > Gammaproteobacteria > Competibacterales > Competibacteraceae > Contendibacter. The sequence continues at coordinate 2,688 of JBATNZ010000219.1, read as the reverse complement.
CTCGCCTGGAGCGGTGAACGGCCCGAAGCGCTGGACGGGCTGCGGGGCGAATTGAAGCGGCGGCTGTGGGCCGCCAGCACGGTCGTGGATGGGTTGCGCGCACAAGTAGACGAAACCCTGTTCGCTTGGCCGCCCCGTTTTCTCTTCCCTGGCGCCCGAAATTTCCGCCATCCCGAATGGTCGCAACTAACCTTCATCACCCGCTACGAATCCTTTCTCCGGGCGCAGGCGGATCGGGAAGCGCGCACCGCGCCGTGGGAGGAGCGGCTTCGGAACGGCGTCAGTATTCCGTTGCGTTGCTTGACGGATGGGCGCTGGCAGGTGCTGAACCCGCTCGACGTCAACCGACTGGAAACCAGCGATTTCCCTAACTGGCTGCTGGTGCCCGCCGGAGAAACGGGCGAACGCGCCCAAATGAGCTATAACGACTACGTTTACCGGTGCAACCGCTACTCCCAGCCCCGCCAAAACCGTTGGGTGGCGGCGGTGACCGACGTGGACGTTCCTGCGGAAAGCGCGAACATCACCCATCTCTGGTTGGATATTCGCGGGCAACATCCGTTTAAACCCGGTGCCGAGGCGGTGCTGCATCCCCGCTTCATGGACTACACCAGCGACCGCATTGCGAAATGTTTAGGCGATCTGGATGACCAACCGGACTCGGATTTGCTGGCGCTGCTGCGCGATCCGGTCGGGTTCGCCCGGCCTCTGCCGGAAACGTCCGAGATTCGACGAGCCTTGCAGGGCCAAGCGCAGCGCCCTGGTTTGACGGAGAGCCAAGGCCGAGCCTTCCAGCACCTCTGCGATCAGCGGCTGACTCTGGTATGGGGTCCGCCCGGCACCGGCAAAACCTATTTCCTGGCCCAAGCGACGCTGCGGTTAATCAGAGCCTACGCTCAATCTGGCCGGACCTTACGGATCGGCCTCACCGCCTTCACCCACGCCGCCATCGAGAACCTATTGCTGGAAATTTGCAAACAGCAGCAACTCGCCAATATGAACCCGCTGGTTGCGATCTACAAGCTCAATAAAGTGAAAACCCAGCGCGGCGTGGATCTGGGGCTGACAGCCGTGGATGAGAAAACGATTGACGACTATGTCAGCGGCGTCGATTGCATCGTCGGCGGCACAGTCTATAGCTTTCGCAAGGCCCGCGAGGACGGTGGCATGGCCCCCGTGGACGTGCTGATCGTGGACGAAGCCTCGCAGATGAAATTCGGCGAGATGGCCTTGGCGCTGCCCAGTCTCAAGCCGCAGGGGCGGCTGGTGCTGGCCGGGGACGACTTGCAGTTGCCGCCGATCATCCAGGGCAGTTACCCGGAACGCGAGGATGGCAAGCCGGGCCTGCACGATTCGATCTTCGCCTATCTGCGGGCGCGGGAGGACGCGAAGCGACCCTACACCTGGCCGCTGCTGGATAACTGGCGGATGAACGACACGCTCTGCTGGTTTCCCGCCCAAGAGTTGTACGGTGAAGGCTACCGGCCAGCCACGGAAGAGGTTCGGACTCAAAGGATCACGCTTGCACTCGCCCCCGCGCTCGTCGAAGAGGACGATGCCCTTGTCGAGTGGTTGCTCGACCCGGCGTATCCGCTGGTGCTCGGCATTCTGGATGGGGTGCGTGCCGCCCAGGAAAACCGGGTCGAGGCCGCGTTGGTGGCACGATTAGCCGTGACTTTACGCGCCCGCCTCCACGCTCGTAACGGTGTGGTCTATCCCGACACCGCCGAGGGCGACGGCGCCTTCTGGCGCGAGGGCCTGTTCGTGGTCAGCCCCCACCACGCCCAGATCGACGCCATCCGGCAGGCCCTCCGCGAGCGGCGCACCTGGCAGGCCACGCCGTTCGTGGACACGGTGGACAAGATGCAGGGACAGGAGTCGCAAACGGTAATCGTCAGCTACGGGGTGAGCGATCCGGAAACCGCTTTGCGCGAAGGAGAGTTTATCTACAGTTTGAATCGACTGAACGTGGCCATCACCCGCGCCCGCGCCAAATGCCTGGTGTTTCTGCCGCGCCCGTTGCTGGAACCCTCTCTGGACGTGCTGCAAAATGAAGCGGCTGCCCAGGGATTAGGGTTTATGCAAGCACTCGTAGAGTACGGACAGGGCGGACAAACCGACCTATTCTCGCTCGCCCAACCGGAGGCGCCTGCCCACAGTCGACTACTGGGATTGCGACGCTGTTTAGCGGTATGACGCCCGATGGTCAGTTGTAGGCCGTCATTACCTATCTGCTGAATCACCAGCATTACTGGGCCGCAATCTGTTCCTCCCAGACTATCTGACGCGCGCCGTCAGCGATATTCTGGGCGGGGATCCGGCGAGCCGCCGGGCGTGGAAGCGGAGTTGCCGAAGGAAAAGGCCATGCCAAGGCCAAGCAGGGGGGACTTTGATCATCACCGTCGACGTGCGCGATTTTTCCGCCTATCGGTTATCGGATGGCCGACCGTTCGAGCGGTTGTGGCTCTAAAGTGGTCTCCTTAGCGTCCGCCTAATCTCGACCCAACCGATACATCACCCTCGCTATCGCACCACCACTTTCAATCGCGCCTTAAAAGTTGTTTTTTAATTTATAAAAAACTATTATTTGATCCGAAACCCTTCTTCAAGCCGGTCGCGGAGGCCCGTGATGAACGTCATCCGTCGGCAAGTCCGAACGCTTGCTCGGATCAATCCATGGCGTTGGCG
>JBATNZ010000218.1:0-31574 GCA_049290615.1 Candidatus Contendibacter sp. | reverse complement strand
ATATTGCAGCGGCTATCGCCGACCGGCGCGCCGGTCGCCCCCTCGCACCCCTGCCGCAGCCAGGGGGGTGAACGACTGCGGCGGAGCAAGCCCGCCAGCAGGAGGAAGCAATACGACGGCAAGCAGAAGCCGGCCAATATTTAGCGCGGGCATTGGATTATCAACGCAGGGGTAAATATTCAGCCAGTTTGCAACAAATCGAGAAGGGATTGGTGTTGGTTCCGAATCATGACGGGTTATTGCGCCTGCGAGAGAAGGTGCGTGCCGAATGGTCAGCACAACAACAACAACAGGACGTCCAGCGTCAAGCCGCGAAAGCAGCAAAGCGCCAAACCAAACCCACAGTAATACCATCTAAAGAAGAAAACGATGCAGCCCTGAAGGAAATCAGGGACATTAAAAATGCTGTCGATGCGCTTGGCAAATCGTTAGATAGATAGGTTTTTCAAAAATGGTTCCAAAGGGATACAGTCATGAATCACATTACCGGCAAAGAATTACGTATCATCCTGCTGCTGGCTGGACTATTGATAGCCGCATCCATGACTGGAACTGGAATCCAGTTTGGATATGCCCAAACCAACATTCGGGCGTTACAGGATCGGGTAGCGGAACTGGAAAAGAAACTGGCTGATGCCAAGGTGCGACAGGAGAAAGCGTACAGCGTCCAGATGAAATTGGAGGAACAGGAACAGAAACTCGCCAGTTTAGCCGAGTCGGATAAATATAAAGTGCAAATCATAGAAATTCGCGCGGATATCAAAAACATACGTACCCGGATTGAAGCAATTACCAAAGAAAAAAACGATTTGGAGGAAAATCTAAGACTCGCCAAGAACTTGCAGACCATTTTAGGTGAAGCACAAACCATAGTGAAACCGGAAGCCAAAATTCCAGCTAATCCAGTTCAGGAAAAAAAACCTGCCCAAACTGGGCTAATGGCGACAGTCAAACCAGAAATTACTGCTACCGAAGCCAAAGGTGGTTGGCGTATAGAAAATATCCAACTCAGCAATCATTTTAACGACGATGAGCGTCATGAGATTATGAATACTTTTGGCGGTAGCCGCCAGATCAATCAAGACGATTTACTAAAGGGTGCTTACCAGATTTATAGTCATGTCGGCATAAGCTTGCGTTTTTTAATACACCCAAAAAGTGGCAGTGTTGCTGATTTAGAAATTCTCTTGGGTCAACGAGAAGATAATGCCAATAGTTATTTTACTTTTATCACACCAATGACTCTTGGCCAGTTTAAAAGCAAGTACTTTAGCATCACAGTAAACAAATGATTAGAAATTTGCTCACCGTCGAGGGAGTGGAACAAAGCTTCGGCGGCGTCATGGCCCTGGCCGGGGTCAGTTTCCAGGTACCGGAGGGTCTGATCTATGCCGTGATCGGCCCCAACGGCGCCGGCAAGACCACCGTGTTCAACGTGCTGTGCGGGTTCTACCAGCCCTCGGCCGGCTCCATCCGTTTCGACGGTCACGAACTGCGCGGCCTGCCGCCGTACCGCATCGCCGCCCATGGCATGGCCCGGACTTTTCAGAACCTGCAACTGTTCTTCAACATGTCGGTGCTTGAGAACGTCATGGTCGGTTGCCATCTGCGTGCCCAAACCGGCCTGCTGGCCGCCGCGCTGCGCCTGCCCCGGGTGCGGCGCGAGGAGCGGCGATTGCGGGAATGGGCCAGCGAGGCGTTGGAATTGTGCGATCTGGCTGACCGGGCCGAGCAGCCGGCCAGCGCCCTGCCCTACGGCCTGATGAAACGGGTCGAAATTGCCCGCGCCCTGGCCGCGAAGCCTCGTCTCCTGCTGCTCGACGAACCCGCCGCTGGCCTCAACGACACCGAAACCCTGGCTCTGCACGAACTGATTACCCGCATTCGCGCCAGCGGCGTGACCGTGCTGCTGGTCGAACATCACATGCCGCTGGTGATGGGCGTTTCCGACCGGTTGCTGGTGCTGGATTACGGCAGCGTGCTGGCCGAAGGCACCCCGATGGAAATCCAGGCCGATCCTCGGGTCATCGCCGCCTATCTGGGAGGAGCGGTGCAATATGCCGTCTGATGCCCCCCTCACCCCCAACCCCTCTCTCACCAGGGGAGAGGAGAGCTTGCTGGAAGTAGTGGGCTTGAGCAGCAACTACGGCCCGGTCCACGCCATTCATCAGGCGGATCTGCGAATCCAGGCCGGCGAACTGGTGGCCATCGTCGGCGGTAACGGCGCCGGCAAAACCACCCTGCTCCATACCCTGTCCGGCTTGCATCCCGCCAGCGGCGGCCAGATTCGTTTCGACGGCCACGACATCACCCGCTGGCCGCCACACCGCATCGTCGCCATTGGCGTCTGTCAGGTTCCCGAAGGCCGGCAGGTCTTCGCGCCGCTGAGCGTCGAGGACAATCTGCGGCTGGGTGCCTACCGCCAGCGCCGCGATCAGGATTGGGTTCGGCGGGAGATGGAACACGTCTACACTCTATTCCCGATTCTCGCCGACCGCCGCCAGCAACTGGCCGGCACCCTGTCCGGTGGCCAGCAGCAGATGCTGGCTATCGGTCGCGCCCTGCTCGGTCGCCCGCGCCTGTTGCTGCTGGACGAACCCTCGATGGGACTGGCGCCGCTGCTAGTCGAGGAAATCTTTCGGGTGATTGTCGAACTTAACAGCCGGGGCGTCACCATCCTGCTGGTGGAACAGAATGCCCGCGCCGCCTTGGCCATCGCCCGGCGCGGCTATATTCTGGAAACCGGCCGCATCGCCAAGACCGCCCCGGCGGCGGAACTGCTGGCCGATGACGACGTGCGCCGGGCTTATTTAGGGTATTAAGTTTAAGGAGATCGAACCGATGTACGTGGACCGGATCATGGCCCGCGAGGTGTTGCAGGTCGCCGAGGACACCCGCTTGATGCAGTTGGCGGCGCTGATGCGCGATCATCACATCCGCCACCTGCCCGTGGTGCGCGACGGTCGCCTGGTGGGACTGGTCACCTCCCACGACCTCGAACGGGTCTCGCCTTCGCCGATCACCACCCTGTCGGTCGGAGAAGCCAACTATCTGCTCGGCAAACTCACCGCTGCCAAGGTGATGCGCGCCAAGGTCGTCACCTGCGCCCCCGATACCCTGGTTGAGGAGGCCGCCCGGCTGTTGCGGCAGGAAAAAATTGGTTGCCTGCCGGTGGTGGATGCTGGCGGGAAACTGGTCGGCATTCTGACCCACGAAGATCTGCTGGATTTCTTCCTCGACATCACCGGCTGCCTGATGGAGGACACCGCCCGCATTGCCGTGCATCTTCCCGACACCACCGGCCAACTGGGCGGGCTGCTGGCCGCGATTAACGAAGCGGGCGGCTATATCGCCACCGTGGTATCACCATTGCACCCCGACCAGACTGGCCTGCGAATCGCCGTCGTGCGCTATCGCGCCGACGACCCGCGCGTCTTGAACCAACGGTTGCGCGACCTCGGCTATGATTTGTTGACTGAAACCCTGCCGCCCGCTGCCTCCAACTCCTAACCGTCATTCCCAACCCTGAGAACGACCCCCATGATTCTGGATATCGAACAGGAAACCCTGCCGCGCGAGGAATTACAGGCGCTGCAACTACACCGACTGCGCGCCACTGTCGAGCGTTGTTACCAGACCGTTAAATATTACCGCGATGCCATGGACGAACTCGGCGTCAAACCGCGTCATCTCCAGTCCGTGGCTGATGTGCGGCTGTTACCGTTTACCAAAAAGGAAAACCTGCGCGAGAACTATCCCTTCGGCATGTTCGCCGTACCCACCGACCAGGTGGTGCGCATCCATGCCTCGTCCGGCACCACCGGCAAGCCGACCGTGGTGGGTTACACCCGCCGCGATGTGCGTACTTGGGCGCGGGTGATGGCCCGCAGTCTGGCCGCCGCCGGGATGCGCGCCGGCGACCGCCTGCACAATGCCTACGGTTACGGTCTGTTTACCGGCGGGTTGGGCCTGCATTACGGCGCGGAGGAGCTGGGCGTCATGGTGACGCCGATCTCCGGCGGCCAGACTCAGCGGCAAATCATGCTGATTCAGGACTTCGAACCCACCGGTTTGTCCTGTACCCCGTCCTACGCGCTCAATCTGGCCGAAACCGCCGAGGACATGAAGGTGGACCTGCGCAAGCAATCGCTGAGGGTCGGTATTTTCGGCGCCGAACCTTGGACCGAGGAGATGCGCTATGAATTGGAATCACGGCTGGGCATCGACGCCATCGACATCTATGGACTGTCCGAAGTTATCGGACCTGGCGTGGGGATTGAGTGCATTGAAGCCAAGAGCGGCCTGCACATCTTCGAGGATCATTTTTTGATCGAGACGGTGGATGTCAACACTGGCCAGCCGATTCCCTACGGCGAGACCGGCGAGATTGTGATCACTTCGCTTACCAAGGAAGCCTTCCCGGTCATTCGCTATCGCACCCGCGACGTATCCGTACTCGATCCGGCACCCTGCCGCTGCGGTCGCACCCATGTTCGCATGAAGCGCGTCACCGGTCGCACCGACGACATGTTGATTATTCGTGGCGTCAACGTGTTTCCCTCGCAGGTCGAAGCGATCCTGATGCAGACCGAAACGCTGTCCCCGTTCTATCAGCTCGAGGTTTTCCGCGAGGGCAATCTCGATACCCTGCTGGTCAACGTCGAAGGGAGTCCTCCGCTGGTCGCTCAGGGTCAGGAAGCCATGGACCGGGTCGCGCACAAGGCCCAGAAAGATATTAAGGACTTCATCGGCGTTACCGCCCGGGTCGTGGTTAAATGCACCGGTGATTTGCCCCGCTCCGAGGGTAAGGCGGTGCGGGTGGTCGACCATCGCAAGCACAAGGAAAGATGAAACGGGAAAGGCGGTTAGCTTTCATCTTGGGCCTTTTCGCTCTAACCTTTAGTCTTTAAAACCTCTGATCCAGCATCAGGAGGTACGCAGTCATGTCAAACCCCAATGAAACTGAAGTCGCTCCGATGATGCCCACTGTGGCGGTTCCAGCCCCCGAGCAACCGGAGGCATCTCCCAAACCCCCGGCTTTCAAACCCGCCATTCCCAAACCCGCGGTCCCCCCCTGGGGTGGCCCCTCTGGCCAATCCTCCTCGGCGCACCGCGCTTATGGCCTCGAACGCTCGTTTCTCGGCGCCCACATCCCCGAAACCATCGACCGGATGGTCAGCGCCAACCTCGCGCGCGGTACGGGCGGCATCTCGCCAGCGGTGCTGGCGATGGCCTACCTCGACTGGTTGATGCATCTTGGGCTGGCGCCGGGTAAACAGGCGCTGCTGAACGAAAAGGCCATTCGTAAACTGGTTCGCCTGACGCTCTATGCCTTTAAGGCGGGCCAGAATCCCGACACCCCGCCCTGCATTGAACCCCTGCCACAGGATCATCGTTTCGATGGCGAGGGCTGGCGGCAATGGCCCTATAACCTGATTTATCAGTCGTTCCTGTTGACTCAGCAGTGGTGGTACAACGCCACCACCCGCAATCGCGGAGTCAACAAGCAGAACGAAGCCATCGTCTCGTTCGTGACCCGGCAGATTCTCGACATGTTTTCACCGGCGAACTCGCCGCTCACCAACCCCGAGATTCTCAAGGCTACCATGGAGGAAGGCGGCCAGAACCTGGTGCGCGGCTGGACCAACTTCATGGCTGATATGGAGAAGTCCATCGCGGGTAAGCCATTGGGTAATGATGTGGAACAGTTTGTGGTCGGCCGCGAAGTGGCGGTCACGCCTGGCAAGGTCATCTTCCGCAACCACCTGATCGAATTGATCCAGTACCAGCCGGCCACGCCACAGGTCTACGCCGAGCCGATCCTGATCGTGCCAGCCTGGATCATGAAATACTACATCCTTGATTTATCGCCCCACAACTCCATGATCCGGTATCTGGTCCAGCAGGGTCATACTGTTTTCACCATCTCCTGGAAGAATCCCACCGCCGAGGATCGTGACCTGGGCATGGACGACTATCACCAGCACGGGGTGATGGCGGCACTTGATGCGATTTCCACGATTCTGCCGGGGCGCAAGATTCATACGGTCGGTTACTGTCTGGGCGGTACCCTGCTGACCATCGCCGCCGCCGCCATGGCTCGCGATGGCGATCATCGGATTAAGACCATAACGCTGTTGGCGGCGCAGACCGATTTTACCGAAGCCGGCGAATTGCTGTTGTTCATCAATGAGAGTCAGGTCTCCTTTCTGGAAGACATGATGTGGGATCAGGGCTATCTGGACGCCGACCAAATGGTGGGCGCGTTCCAGTTATTGCGCTCCAACGATTTGATCTGGTCGCGGCTGGTCCACGACTATCTGCTGGGCAAGCGCCAGTCACTCAACGACCTGATGTCATGGAATGCCGACCAGACCCGAATGCCCTTCCGTATGCATTCCGAGTACCTGCGTCATATTTTCCTGGGCAACGAACTCGCCACCGGTCATTACAAGGTCAATGGTCGATCCATCGCCATCACCGATATTCGCGCGCCGATCTTCACAGTCGCCACCGAGCAGGATCATGTCGCGCCATGGCGTTCGGTGTACAAGATCAACCTGCTGGCGGACGCCGACGAAGTGACCTTCCTGCTGACCAGTGGCGGCCACAACGCTGGTATCGTCAGTGAGCCGGGTCATGGTCGGCGTACCTATCAGATGGCGTCCCGTACCGACCAGGATCGCTACATCGATCCTGATACCTGGCAAGCGACCACGCCCAAGCAGCAAGGCTCCTGGTGGCCTACTTGGCAGGCATGGCTGGTTCGACACTCGGCCGAGCATCAGGTCTCGCCGCACGCGATGGGAGCGCCGGAAAAAGGGCTCTACCCGATCTGCGATGCGCCGGGGACTTATGTGCTGCGGAAGTGATGAGCAGTCTCCTTTGTATTACCCCCCGGCCGAAACGCTCCAACCACCCCGGCGCTGCGCGCCACCCCTCCTTGGACAAGGAGGGGAAAATCCAGGCCGGCCCCGGCCAAGCCCGGAGCCAAAGGCGCGCTGGCCCGGGCGGAGTGAGGGTCAGTCACCGGCCAACTGCGCGAGTTGACCGGGAATGTTGATCCAAGTGTTCAGGTTGGTGGTGTACCAAATGGAGCCGTTGCTCGCCAAGCCGGCCAAATCGGCTTGACCGTCGCCGTTGAGGTCGCCCACCCGCAACTGGGCCAGACCGCCGGGGATTTGGGTCCAGGTATTGAGGTTGGTGGTGTACCAAATGGAACCATTGCTCGCCAGGCCCGCCAAGTCGGCTTGACCGTCGCCGTTGAGGTCGCCCACCCGCAGTTGGGCGAGACCGCCGGGAACTTGGGTCCAGGTATTGAGGTTGGTGGTGTACCAAATGGAACCATTGCTGGCTAGGCCCGCCAAGTCAGAGCGGCCATTGCCGTCGAAGTCGCCCGCTACGATTTGACTCAATGCGCCGGGGATGCGGGTCCAAGCGGTTAACCCGGTGTACCAGATACTGCCGTCGCTGGCGATCCCGGCTAGGTCGGCGTAGCCGTCGCCGTCCATGTCACCACCCACCACCATCTGACTTAACCTGCCGGATATTTGGGCCCAACTGCTGAGATTGATGGTGTAATAGATCTGACCGGTGCTGGTCAACCCGATGAGATCAGCTTGGCCATCACTGTTCAAGTCACCTACTTTAAGCTGGGCAAGTTGCCCAGGAATGTTGACCCAGGTGCTTAGATTGATGGTGTAGTAGATTTGGCCGCCACTGGTGAGGCCGGCTAGCCGGTTGGCCAGAGGTTGCGCCTCTGTCGCGCCGACCTCAACCGCGCCGATGTCTACTGTGCCATTGACGATGCGTGGCCCATAACCACGCTGGTCGGTGGTGACGCCAGCCGGAATCAGAGCATTGCTGCCGCGGTCAACCGCGAGGCTGCCCGCAACCGGCAGATAGGTCTGGGTGGGACCGCCGTTGTCGGCCAGCGGGCCAATGGCGGTGCTGATCAAGCCCGGTAAAACGATGTCGCTGGCTGACGGAGTAATACCTTCCAGGCCGGAGTTACCACTGGTTCCAAATAGGTTGTATTCATGGTTAACAGCACCTGAATCCACACGAATATTGCGTTCTGCGGAATATGATCGGTTGCCGACAATCAGACTGTTAAACACATCCAAAACAGCGGAAGTCCCATTGCTGGTAATGCTAGAACCAGAACCTGTACGATTAGTAGAGTTTCCAGATAAGGTGTTGTTATTGATTTTTAATACACCATTACTATTATAAATGCCGCTACCACCTCCTCCATCATTAGTATTGCTAGACAGTGTGCTATTCGTTATTGTTACTCTAGCGATATTAGATGATGTATTTTGGTAGTTAGCAATACCACCGCCGCTGGTATTTGATTTATTGGCTAATAGTGTGCTTCCGAGGATGGTGAGCGTACTAGGTTTTGAATTGTCGGCATAGCTGTAAATACCACCACCACCGCTACCAGTAGCGGTATTGTCCGACAGCGTACTATTCATAACTGCGGTCGTGCCGTAGTTATATAAAGCGCCCCCTCGATTACCCGCAACATTCGCAGACAGGATGCTGTTTGTAACGGTCAAGACGCCGCTATTGTAAATAGCTCCCCCCAAATCATAGGCGTTGTTTTTTGACAGGGTGCAGTTATTGACCAGCAATGTACCCTGGTTGTAAATGGCGCCGCCGTCGTTGGGGGTGATGTTGAGGACTTTGCCGTTTTGAAGCGAGAGGGCGTTGAGGGTAACCGTCACCTCCGCATTGATGGAGAAAATCCTCGATACCGAGTCGCCGCTAATAATCAGTTGGCTGGCACCGGGGCCAATGATGGTCAGATTGTCCGTAATGAGCATCTGGCCCGATGACAAGGTAACTATGCCAGTGATTCCAAACTGAATCGTGTCGATGCCTGCCGTGGTGTTGGCGTCGGCAACCGCCTGTCTGAGCGAACCCGGACCGCTGTCGTTGAGGGTGGTGACGGTGAAGGTGGCCGCTCCGGCGGGAATGCTAAAAATAGTTAATATCATCAATAAGGTAGATGAAGCAGGTGGTAATGGACGGCGTGGCATGGGGAATTCCTCCTGTCAAAAGGCGTTGGTTGAGTTACTGAATGGAAGTTTACTTTAAAATTATATAAAATTAAGCAACAATTTTGCGAGGATAATTTCAAAAGTGTGATACAACCAGTTCCCCGCTCCCAGGTGAAGCTAGCGAGGTTGCCATGCTTGTGGTTGAAATCCATCCCGATCAGCGTCACCCACCACCGGTGTAGCGCTGGTGATAGCCCCGCGCTTTGATTTGCGCCAGTACCCGCTCGCCGCCGTCCGCGTCCGCCAGCTTGAATTCCAGCAGCCACGCCCGGTCTTAATATTCGGCGAAGGTGTCAGTCAGTTCGTCCTGGGTGTAGCCGTACAGGGTCGCCATGCACGAGTCCAGGGTCAGATCCTCCAGAGTTGTTCAACCCGATGGGTTCCACTTTACCCAACTTCGTTGGGAAATCAGTTTTATTGTCGCGATTATTGAACATATATAATTTTTAATTTTTAATGTAGTCTTAACGGAAAAGACTGGGATTCGAGACCATGGCCGCCACTCAGAAGCATAGAACGATTGCCGTCACTACCGCCCTCGGAGCGGACGCCCTCCTGTTTCGGCGGATGGAGACGCGCGAACGGCTAAGCCAGCCGTTCGAATTCCATCTCGATCTCTTTAGCGAAAATTCGGGCATCAAATTCACCGACGTGCTGGGGCAACCCATGGTGGTGCGACTCAACCTGCCCAAGGAGGATCGGGTCCGTTACTTTCACGGTCTGGTGAGCCAGTTTCGGCAAGTCCGAGGGCAGGGCCGCTATGCCGTTTACCAGGCGACGCTGCGGCCCTGGTTGTGGTTTCTCAGTCGCACGGCGGATTGCCGCATTTACCAGAACATGAAGGTTCCCGACATCGTCAAGTCAATCTTCCGGGAACACGGTTTCAGTGATTTCCAGGTCCGGCTTGCCGAGCAATACCTGCCGCGCGAGTATTGCGTTCAGTATCGGGAAACGACCATGGATTTCGTGAGTCGTCTGCTGGAGGAGGAAGGAATCTACTACTACTTCAAGCACGAGCAGGACAAGCACATCCTGATTCTGGCGGATTCGATAACCGCGCACGAGTCCTTTCCTGGTTACGGCGAGGTGTCCTATCTGCCGCCGGATATGCACGAACGCCGCCATGTGGAACATATCCACGACTGGGAACTGACCCAGCAGGTTCAGCCGGGCGCGTATGCTCACACCGATTTCGATTTCAAGGTTCCCCGCAAGAATCTGTACCGGCGCTTGGAGATGCGACGCCACCATGCGCGGGATCACTATGAAATCTACGATTATCCAGGCGAATATACTGAGTCGGAGCCGGGACAAACTTATGCACGGGTGCGGCTGGAGGAACTGCGGGCGCAATATGAAATCGTCGAGGGCCGCGCCGATGCGCGGGGTCTGGCCACCGGACGATTATTCTCGCTGGCCCATTTTCCGAGACAGGATCAGAATCGCCAGTATCTGCTGACCGCAACCACGATCAAACTCGACTCGGACGACTACGAATCGCGTCCGGCGGATCAACCCGTGGGGCTGCTGTGTGATTGCCAGTTTACCGCGATGGATGCCAGGGAACCCTACCGCCCGCTGCGGGTGACGCCCAAGGCGCTGGTGCAGGGGCCACAAACCGCGACGGTGGTGGGGCCGAAAGGTCAGGAAATTTGGACCGATCAGCATGGGCGGGTGAAGTGCCATTTCCATTGGGATCGCTACGATGGATCCGATGAGAATAGCTCCTGCTGGATTCGGGTTTCGCAACCGTGGGCCGGCAAGAATTGGGGTGGGATTTCGATCCCCCGGATCGGTCAGGAAGTGATTGTGGATTTCCTGGAGGGCGATCCGGATCGGCCGATTATCACCGGGCGGGTTTACAACGGCATCAACATGCCGCCCTACCCGTTGCCAGCGGGCGCGGTGATCAGCGGGATGAAGACCAATACCACCAGCAAGATCACTTACAAGGAAAACAAGGCTCCGCCGCAAGCCACCGCTGTCCGGGAAGAATCGGGCAGCTACCATTACTCGATTCAGGACGGCGATTATGCCAGCAATTCTTATCGCCTGATTTGCGACGCCCCGTCACCTTATGTCGTGGGTCAACCGTCGAATCCGGTTGATTTGGACCCACCTTCTTCCAGCATTGTCTCGGGTGGTGGGGCAGCTTCCGGTTCCGTGCCGGCGGGTTCAAACCGCTTTATCAAACCTGCTCCCGGCCAAAGCCTTAATGAGATCATGGAGGGCGTTCGCAGTCTCGTTAAGCCCGCTATCGCGCAAGGCGGCGGCCCCGGCTACAATGAAATTTGCATGGACGACACCAAGGGTCAGGAATTGATGCGGATGCACGCCCAGTATGATAAGGATGCCACCGTCAATAATGATGAGCGGTCGCAAGTCGGCAACGACCTGACCCGCAGCGTTGCCAATAATGAAACGGTCAGCATTGGCAATGATGAAACGGTGGCAGTTGGCAATAATTCCAGCGAATCCATCGGCGCAAACAAGGTCATCACGGCGGGAACCTCCATCACGCTGAAGTGTGGGGCGTCTCTGATCCACATGAATCAGGCCGGGGTGATTACTATCAGTGGCTCGTTGATTACGGTAGCGGGAACCGTGAATATCAATGTAGCAGCGCCAGTGACCACGGTAACCGGTGCTGCTTTGATGACCACGACCGGAGCAATCAATCTGGTGAATGGCGCCATCACCCGCGTGGTTGGCTCTTCGCTAGGACATTTCGAGGGTGGCAAAGCAGAACTGGTTAGCGGTAGTGAAACCCTAGTGATGGGACCGGTTGTTAAGATTAATAGTTAAGCATCTTTGAACTTATAGGAAATTGGGAACATGGGAGCCGAAGAGCGGATTGGGTTGCAACTTGCAGGTATTGAGTTTCTGCCGCCTGACCTGTTTTTGGACAAGACAGAGAGCATTCGCCACCTGCTTGAAGCAGCAGATTCGGGGCAGTTCGATCCCGCACAGTTGCCTTTTCCCAAACTCCCGATCCGACAGGTTTTCGCCGACCAACAGGGCGATCATTATCTGGTTGTGCCGACTAATGGCGACTCCCCGCTTGCCTTGCCCTACATCACCGGCTCAGAAGTCAATATTCAGGAGGACATGCGCCAAGGTGGCTTTGTGCCCGTGGATGCTTTGGCAAAAGTTCCACCGCCCTCGCCATCGTCGAGCAGTTTTCCTGATCCAGCGGCTCTGATAGGCCAGTTGACTACGGGCATTGTGGAGAGCGTTGCAAAGGATGGATCAATCAGTGATGCGCTGTTGGGCCAGTTCCAGTCACAATTGACTGGACTCGCGTTAAGTCAAGTACCGGAAGAGTTTCGAGGTATTGCCGGTCAAGTTCTTAACCAAGCCTTGAAAAAAGGCCCAGAATTGTTAAATGGACTAATGTCTGGCGACCTTGGCGGAGTAATGAAAAATCCGTTCGATAACGTGGGAATTGGTGATGTAGGTAGTATGGCGGTTGGAGGTCTGATGGACATGGGGTTCAGCGCCTTGACCGATACGTGGAAGGTCGATGATAATTCCAGCACCTTTGAGCAAGTTGCCCATAAATACGGAATGCAGGCACTGGGCATGATCAAAGGATACATTATCCAACAAATGCAGAGTTTTTTAACTAATGCCGTAAAGGGACAACTCAGCAACGCGATGGGTAATTTAAGTAATGGATTTGGCAATAATCTAGCAAGTCTTGGAAAGCAATTCGATCTTTTTTTTAATGGCATGAGTTCTGGTGCTATCTTGCCAGCGGCGCACATTGCTTCCAAGGATGATAAAGTTGATGTTGTGATTACGGGTTTTCCAACAGTATTAGTGGAAGGAAAAGCGATTTCACGAATTACAGATTTATTAGACCCATCTAAAAAAATTATTCTTGAAGGGGCGGCTACAGTTTTTGCAGGCAAAATGCCTGTAGGTCGTGTGACTAGTGATACAGCCATACCGAGTGACCTGTTAACTGGAGCAACGACTGTTTTGATTGGTGGGCCATCGGTAAAGATTTCACCGCCAATTGCGCCGAAGAGTGGGGCTGGTGGAGGGGCTGGCAATGGGCAATCGGCGAGAGATGGATCTAGCAAGAGAGACAGCGGCGACTCCGATGATGGGAGTGGCGAAGGTGGTGGAAAGAAAGGAGGAGACTATGATGGTAAAGAGAAGAAAACTGACAGATTGGCAGATGTTGGAGCCAACGGTAGTGATAGCTCCCATAATCAACAATCGGGAAATGATGGTGACAGTGATTCAGGCGAAAAAAAAGAATTACCATCAAAAGAAGAATTGGCTGCCTATGAAAAAAGGAGAATGGAAATTAGCCAAGAATCACAAAGAAATGATTTAACTGAAGATGAGCGTGATACTTTATTAGATGAGCTTAATGAACTTGATAAAAAATATGGAGAATATATACCTGATGAAACTGATAAAGTGCTGGGTAGTTTAGCAAGTGTTTCCTCTTCTTCTATAATCGGAATTGCATCAAATCCAAGTTTAAGCGGGTTAATTACATCTGTTGGAAGTGCTATAGCTAGTGAAGGAGCTAGCTCATTAATGGATAATGAACTAGCTGGCGCTGCTATTACTGTTATAGTAGGAGGTACCGGTGTTGTTAATTTAGCATCGATACCAATATCTAGTGGACTTGGTTACATATACTCACATGGCGGATTGGTTCAAACTTACAATCAGGCTACTCAGGAGTGGAATAGAACTACTGAGTCCGTCGGCCAAGTCGTCGATCAAGCAACCCAAGAGTGGAATAGATTTACTAATTCAACTGGTCAACTTTTTGATCAGGCATTAAATTATTTTAGTTGAGGAGTTGATATGGTTAATTTTACTAAAGATATTGGTATTGGTGATATAGAATTCCAATACCCAGCATTCTGGAAAATATGTAAGAATTCATCAGATAAAAAGAATTGCTGTCTTATTTATTTAAGAAACTATTTTCTAGAAAGCTCCTCTGTTGGACAAATTATAGTTCACATTAAAATTAAAGAAGTTCAAGATTCTATAATAAAAATAGCAAGTAATTATAGCGCAGAAATAAAAAGTAAATTTAAAATAAGTGGTGGTTTCTTGATCAGAAGAGACATTAATCCACATTTTGAAAAAACATGGTTTTTTAGACCAAATATGGCTTTCTCTGACCTTCCCCTTTACTTTAATTCAGCTTTTCTTGAAATTGATAATATAATGATAATAATAAGTATATTAGGGCCATTACCTAATCAATCAGAAACAATATGGTTAATTAACGAACACACTTTTGCAACCATTTGTAATACAATCCAGCTAAAGAGATCTTTATAAGATGTCCTTCAGCAATTTCAAAAGCATCGAACAAGCCATTCAAAAGTATCCCATCAAGATACGGCAGGAGCATTTCTTACCCAACGTAGATTTGCAACTGCGCGAGCCATTAGCCGACTGTGATCGTTATAAGCGACACATCGCCATTGATTGCGCTGGCTGTGGTCAAGCAACTGGATTTGTTACGCGCCTTGTATAGTGATGCTGTGCTACTCGCAAAGGTGTTGGTATCCGCAAAAGAATTTGGATTGGTAATGTTGAAAGCGTCCAAGGAAACTCGACTAATAATCCATTCAACCTGGCAAAGGAAAACGCCATGCCAGCTACACCACCAAGCCACATCAATAGCGAAATCACTCACAGCATTCAGGAAGCGGAAGCGTTATGGAAAAGACGCCAAATTGCCATTGACGCCCCCTACTTCGCTCTTGGTGACTTGGCGCATCTGGACAGCCGCCTCAATGTTCAACTGGACACCCTGCGTCAGAACAGCGCCCAAAGTTGGGCCATGCTGGAACAGCGATTCAATGGCTCTCAATACCAACTGGATGACCTCTTTCCCGCCACCGTCCTCGCTTTCAGCGAAACCGCCCCCTCCAACTGGCGTGACTTTCTCATTGAACTGATTGGAACCGACGAGCGGCCTATTACCGCCGTCATTGCAACCTTGGGCTGGCTACCGCTGGATGCCATCAAGGAACCCCTGCTCCAGCTTCTGGCAACACAAAACCCCGCGCTCCACCAACGCCTTGCCATCGCCACCTGCGCCCACCACCGCGCCGATGTAGGCGACTACCTGACTGCTGCCCTACAAAGCGATGCCCCGGAACTTCGCGTCTGCGCCCTCAAAGCTGCTGGAGAACTCGGTCGCCTCGACCTGTTGCCCGCCCTGCGCGAACACCTGACCGCGGAACCGCCGGACTGGCGCTTCTGGGCCGCATGGTCCGCCACCCGCATGGGTGAACGCGGGCAAACCACCGAAATTCTCGGCGAATTCGCCCTGACCGACTCCCCACTGCGCCAATTCGCCCTGCCTCTTCTGCCCCGCGCCCTGCCCGAATCCCACCGGCAAAGCTGGCTGGAGACGATCAAGAACCAAGCCGTGCATTCCCGCGACGCTATTACCAGCATCGGCGCAACGGGCGATCCCTGGCAAATCCCGTGGCTGGTCGCGCAAATGCAGCATCCCGAATTGGCGCGGGTAGCCGGTGAAGCCTTCGCTCTGATCACGGGCATCGATCTGATCGAAAAGCAACTTGCGCAACCGACGGCAACCAGTTCCACCAACCCCAAAGACCCCATGCGCGGCCTGCCCTGGCCCAACCCGGACGCGATCGCCGCTTGGTGGCAGGCCAACGAAACCCGCTTCCAACGGGGAACCCGCCACCTGCTCGGTCGCCCCATCACCCCCGATCACTGCCTGCACGTCCTGGTGGATGGCTACCAGCGCCAGCGCGCCGCCGCCGCCCTGGAACTGGCGTTGATCCAGACCGGAATGCCCCTGTTCGCCGTCCGCGCCCCCGCCGCCGAACAACAAGACCTGCTCAACGTCCGGGACACCCTGCAAGCCTGCGTCGAAACCGCCGCCAAGCTCTGGCTCGAACGCGACCGGGCAGCACATGCCCCCATGACCACCTTGCCGGATCTGACCGAACTCGACAGACAACTGGAACAGCAACTCACTCTGTTGCGCGAAGCGGGCGATCTGGGCTGGAAATGCTGCTGGGATAGCCTGACCGTCAACCGCCAGCCGGGCTACGTTTTCACTGCGGCCGCCACCGCCGTCAGCCATCCCGACGCCGCGCCTTTCAAGCAACTCACCGACTATGCCAACGCCACGCCCGACACGGCTCATGAACTCATCGCCGCTCTGGGCTGGGTCGCTCCCGACCACCTGCGGGGCCGAGTCCGCGATCTGCTGGTTTCGACCTCGCCGCTGTTGCGCTATGTCGGCATCACGGTCTGCGGCCTTCACCATGTCGATCCCGGCTCCTATCTGGACGCGGCGCTCAAGGATTCCGGTCTCCGCCTGCGCGCCCGCGCCCTGCGCGTGGTTGGCGAACTGCGGCTGCAACGCTATCTGCCCGTCCTGCGGCAACACCTGAACCATGCCAACGAAACCTGGCGGTTCTGGGCCGCTTGGTCGGCGAGCCTGCTCGCCGATGGCAACGGCTTGGACGTGTTGCAACAAATCGTCGAATACAATGCCGAACCGGCCCTCCAGCAACGCGCGGTGGATTTGCTGGCGCGCGCCATGGGCCTTGAACCGGCCCGGCTCTGGATTCGGCAACTGCTCTTGGACGAACATTTGACCCCGCTGGTCATTCACGGGTTGGGCGTCCTCGGCGACGCCTCCGCCATCCCCTGGCTGATTGGCCGCATGGGCGGCGCGGCTGCGCCGGCCAGCTTGGCCGGCGCAGCGCTCAGCCTCATCACCGGCGTCGATTTAGCCAAGGAGGGATTGGTAACCAATGCTTCGGAGCCAGCGGAAGACGCAAAACCGGCCGATCCAGCGTCCCTGCCCCGCCCGGACTCGAAAGCCGTGAACCAGTGGTGGAGCCGGCAACGCCGCCGCTACAAGAAAGATCGCTGTTATATGATGGGATTCCCGATCAACCTGGAAGTGTGCTGGCAGACGCTGGTTCACGGCCAGCGGTTCCAGCGTGCCGCCGCCGCGCTGGAACTGGCGCTGCTGGAACCGCAAACCGCGTTTTTCCCCATCGAAGCGCCCGGTTTCCGGCAGTGGGAATGGCTGAGCGCGATTGGAACCGCCGCCCCGATGGGTGATGACACGCGCAGCACGATTCCCCAACCGTTTGCGCCCAAGGCGCGTTCCAAGGTTCGAGAAAGTCCCGCGCCTCCGGAACCCGCAGTAGCGAATTCCAGCGTGGAGCTATCGACCTTGCCAACCCCTCGGCCGTTGTCGAGGCGAGCGCGACGGATCGACCAATCCATGGTTTCAGCCATGGACGCGCTGGCGGAACTGACCCGACCAGTCAGTCGAGGCTGGCTGTTCCGCCGAAGGGTATTGCTGCGACCCTCGGACAGCAGGGCCGCCCCCAAAATAGCCGTTACTCCATTGCTTGAGCCGGACCCGCGCGAACCCGGGGTCGCGATCCGGGAGGATGAGCGGACGGTTCCGCTCCCCGAGCCAACCTCGGCAACGATCCTGACCGCGCGCAATATTCTTTCGACCGAAAAATTGCAATTCGATGGCAGCCATCTGGACCGGCCCAGCCGACCCAGCATACCTTCGAAGCGGAAAAAGACGCGACCAGCCGCTTTGCCGGAATCGGGCCAGGATCGTTCGCCGGTGATTTTGTCGCCCGTTACTTTCGAGTGGTACTTCGAAAGAATTGCCGAGATTTGGAGAATGCGTCATGCCTTGGCTACCGCTCGTTATTCTCTGTTTCACCATCTTTGCGAAACGGATCGGTATCTTAAATCCTATCTCGAATATCTCCCGGAGGTTACGGATGATTTTTGGAGAAAAATAGAAAGTCTGCCAGATGAAAAGTGGAAAGCGGGTCATCTTTTCGCGGCATCTTATATCGCGTTAAGGGATAACCGGATGCAGCGGCTGCGTAAAGTGGTTAATATCGCCCTTGCCCGGACCAGGATAAATCAGGGATTTGTATCGGCATTTGGCTGGATGCCGCCATCGGTGGCTAAAAATAGAGTTCACTCGTTGCTGAATTCAAAATTTGTCAAATGGCGTCACTTGGGAATGGTGACCGCCATGGCCAATCACGTGGACTGTAAAAACTTCCTGGAAAAGCTGACCAATGACGCGGATATCGATCTCAACATTATTGCCATCAAGGCTATTGGTAAATTGGGTTACGCGAATTTAATGCCCATCTTGCTGCGCAACCTGCGCTCGATACATGAAGACCAGCGGTTTTGGGCGGCGTGGTCGGCTATTCTGCTGGGTAATCGTCGGACAGCGCTGGAGATTATGAAAGGTTTTGCTTTGTGTCCGATGCCGCTGCGGCAACAACAGGCTCTGCAATTGATACTGCGAGTGGCGGATTGTCGGGAGGTTGACCGCTGGATCGCGGTGGCCGGACAGCATAATCATCGTCTTCATGCCGCGATGGCTAACGCCGGCGCTTGTGATAACATTGCGTGGGTTCCATGGTTAATTGAATCGATGCGTTCCCCAGAACGCGCCAGCTCCGCCGGAGAAGCTTTTACGCTGCTTACCGGGATTGACTTGATTGATGAGGGCTTGATGCGTCCCAGGGTAATACATCCTTCCGAGAGCCAGTTGGTGGGCTCCATGGAACTGGCGCAATCCCTTTTACCCGATTTGAAAGCGGTTCAGGCTTGGTGGACTGTTAATCAGCATCGCTATCAGAAAGGAAAACGCTATTTTTTTGGTCAGGAAATTACGCTCGAAAGTTGTTTATGCCTGTTAAATACAGGTCGGCAATATCAACGGATTATAGCCGCTCTGGAACTCAGTTTGCTAAAAACGAACTCTCCTTTGCTCGAAACACAGGCTTCGAGCTTCCAACAACAGACATGGATTGGTCATCTAAGGGACGGATAAGTAACCTGCCCAAGGGGATGATTGCCGTGAAGCAGATCCAATCTACCTCCACCGAGGTCGCCGAGTTTCTGCGTCAGGCGGCGAAACCGCCAGCGACCTCGGTGCCGCGCGGTCGGCTGATTTTCGCTCTGGATGCAACTGCTAGCCGCCAGCCAACCTGGGATCGCGCCTGCCAGTTGCAGGGTGATATGTTCGGAGCGGCGGCAGAACTCGGTGGACTGGCTTTGCAACTGGTTTGGTATCGCGGTTACGGCGAGTTCCGGATCGAACCGTGGCTCACCGATTCCGCCGAACTGCAACGGTGTATGACCTCCGTGCAATGCCGGGGCGGCCTGACCCAGATCGGCCGGGTCCTGGAACACGCCGTGCGCGAAACCCGGCAATATCGGGTCAACGCGCTGGTGCTGGTCGGTGACTGTCTGGAAGAACCCGTGGACCCTCTCTGTCATCAGGCTGGACAACTGGGTCTGCTGGGAGTGCCCGCCTTCGTTTTCCAGGAAGGTCACGATCCAAATGCGGCACTGGGTTTCCGGGAAATCGCCCGACTGACGCGGGGTGCCTATTGCGTCTTCGATGCGGGTAGCGCCCGGCAACTGCGCGAGTTGCTGAGCGCGGTCGCGGTCTATGCCGTTGGCGGTCGCCCGGCCTTGACGGAATTTGGCAGGCGCTATGGTGGTCTGATCCAGCAACTGACCCAGCAACTTTGAGAGAGGGCCAATGCTGGTACGCGTGCTGCTTATCGTAGCCGCGCTGATTGGTGCGTACTTTCTAATCCGCCGGCTACGCGCTATCGCATGGGGTGTACAAGGCTCGCGTCTGGCGATCGCCGCCGGTTTGGCAGCTTTGTTGCTGCTGTTGACGGTGCGCGGCGGCGCTGAGATCGCCGTGCCGCTGCTGATCGTGCTGGCGCCGTTTCTGGTACGCTGGCTGAATACCCGCTCTCCACCCTCCCCCGCCGCGCCGGCGAGACCGGGATCGTCGAGTTGTTCTACGGTCACGACCCGTTTCCTGTCCATGGAACTGGATCACGCCACGGGCGCGATGTCGGGTCGGGTGTTGGAAGGTCGCTTTGCAAGGCATTCCCTGCGGGATTTGTCTCTCCAGGATTTGTTGGATCTATGGCGGGAATGTCAGTCCGATGCTCAGTCGGTAGCGGTGCTGGAGGCTTATCTGGATCGCCATGCCGAAGTGGACTGGCGCGAGCAGTTGCGTGATACGGGTTCAACAGCCGACCCCAATAGGGTTTCCGGGGCTATGGACCGGGTCGAGGCTTATCAGGTTCTGGGTTTGCAACCCGGCGCCAGCCGCGAGGATATTCAAGCCGCCTACCGTCGCCTGATCCAGCGCGTTCATCCCGATCATGGCGGGTCATCTTACTTGGCGGCGCGGTTGAATCAGGCACGGGATGTGTTGCTTGGGGTGGGTTTGTCCTGAGCTGATGATATAAATTTCCTAGCCGGACCTATGCTTCTTCAGCGTTTCCCATATTCGTGCCGCTCTGCCAGCGTCTGGCGTTTCTCGTAACATTCCCGCGCCAAGGCGACATCGTCCAGAAACCAGCCCAACTCGCTCATCAACAGGGCCTGCAGCCCGTCCACCAGTGCCTTGGCTAGCGCCGGATAGAAATCCACCAGCACCATGTTGGCTCCGGTCGCCACGCCCTGCGCGGTGGCGTGCATGAGATCGAGAATGCCGTCCGGCGCCCGTTCGCGGGAACCGACCGAGTGCGAGGGATCCACGCACACCGGTATCCTGTTCTAGACTTTCGCGGATTTCGTCCACATGACTTTCGTGAGTCACCTCCATGGCGATGATCTTGACACTGTATTTACCAGTCAACTCGAACATATACGGTAGACAGTCCTTGCCATGCCCCTGGAATAAATAGGGATTGGTGCGCGGCTTGTACTCCCATCCGGGTGCAGACCTGACCGTGATCCTGTAGCGCCTTGAGTATGAGTTCCACATGCTCGGGCCACTACGGCCGCCATGCGGTTAAACGTGCATTTCTGGCGGCTCAGCGCCCGTTTGGGATGATGGAGTCCAACCCGCTTAGGTAGGGTTTGAGCGCCTCTGGAACTCGGATGTGGCCTCGTTCGTCCTGGTAGTTTTCCATTACCGCCACCAGTGTCCGTCCCACCGCCAGCCCGGAACCGTTGAGGGTGTGAACCAGTTCTGGCTTGCTGGTGGCGGGATTACGCCAGCGGGCCTGCAACCGGCGAGCCTGGAAATCCTCAAAATTGCTGCACGAGGAGATTTCCCGATACTTGCCCTGACCGGGTAGCCAGACTTCCAGGTCGTAGGTCTTGGCCGAGGCAAAGCCAATATCGCCGGTGCAGAGCGCCACTACTCGGTAGGGAAGTTCCAGTCGTTGCAGAACGGTTTCGGCGTGGCTGGTCAGTTCCTCCAGGGCGGCGTAAGAGTCATTGGGGCGGACGATTTGCACCAGCTCCACTTTTTCGAATTGATGCTGGCGGATCATGCCGCGCACGTCTTTACCGTAGGAACCGGCTTCGCTACGAAAACAGGGCGTGTGGCAAACCTGGCGTAAGGGTAGTTGATCGGCGTCCAGGATGCGGTCGCGCGCCAGGTTGGTGACCGGTACCTCGGCGGTTGGAATCAGGTAGTAATTTAGTTCGCCGCTTAGCTTGAACAGATCCGCCTCGAACTTGGGTAGTTGGCCAGTGCCGCGCAGGCTGTCGGCATTGACCATGTAAGGTACGTAGACCTCCCGGTAGCCGTGCTCTTGAGTATGCAAATCGAGCATAAACTGGGTTAAGGCTCGGTGCAGTCGCGCTAACTGGCCCTGTATGACTACGAAGCGAGCGCCGGTCAACTTTACGCCGGCCTCGAAATCCAGCCCACCCTCCCCGCCCAGATTGACATGATCGCGTGGCTCAAATGCAAACTGGCGTGGTTTGCCCCAGCACCGGATTTCTATGTTATCGGCCTCGCTATTGCCAGCAGGCGTGGTCGCATGTGGGATATTGGGAATGCCAAGCTGGAGATCGAGCAGTTGAGTTTGGATGAGGTTAAGTTCGACTTCGGTTCGCTTGAGCGCATCGCCCAGACCGGCGATTTCATCCAGCAGCGGTTGAATGTCTTGGCCGCTGGCCTTGGCTTGACCAATGGTTTTGGAACGGGTATTGCGTTCGTTCTGAAGTTCCTGGGTGTGAACTTGCAGGGTTTTGCGCTGGTTTTCCAGTGTGCTGATGCGCTCTATATCCAGGGTATGGCCGCGTCGGGCGAGCTGAGTGGCGGTGGATTCGAGCTCGCTTCTAAGTAGTTTCGGGTCCAGCATGGGGAGAGAAGCTCCTGATTTTGAAGGTTTGAGATGATAGGCGAGTTGTTTCTTTGGGATATTGAAGTTAACTGGAAGGGATTATATGGGAGGTTGGTGGTTTGGTTTTAAGGTGATGATATAAAAACTAGATATTATTAAGGCGGCCCACAGTGGAGCCGCCCAGGAATAACGCAATCAGCTTAGATATCGCGCGTCCACAGCGACGCCATGGATGGGCCGGTACCGACGCACAACGAAGCGCCGCCCGTGGTCTTGCCCTGCCGCTCCAGTTCGTAGTACAGGCTAACCACGATGCGCAGGCCGGTAGAACCCACCGGATGGCCCAGGGCGATACCGGAGCCGTTGAAGTTGCAAATATCGGGAGTCAGGCTCATGCCCTGCTCTTTCAACATCCGGCCGACGCCCAGCCATTGGGCGGCGAACGCTTCGTTAACTTCCCAGTAATCGATGTCTCCAAATTTCAGCCCGGCCTGCTTGAGCGCCTTGGGAATCGCCACCGCCGGACCGAGGCCCATGACCGCCGGATCGATGCCGGCGTTGCAGATGCTGACCAGCTTCATCAATGGCTTGATGCCCATCGCCCTGGCCTTGTCCAGTGACATGATCACCACCGCGCTGGCGCCGTCGTTGATGCTGGACGCATTGGCGGCGGTCACCACGCCATCCTTCTTGAAGGCGGGCGATAGCTTGGCCATCTTTTCCAGGCTGGCGTCGGGGATAAAGTTTTCGTCGTTTTCGAAGAAGGTCGAACCTTTCTTGGACTTCAGTTCGACTGGAACGATCTCGCGCTTGAAAATGCCTTCCTTGGTGGCTGTGGTGCAACGGGTGTGGCTGATCAGCGCCAGTTCGTCGCATTCCTGGCGAGTAATGCCGTACTTGACCGCGACGTTCTCCGCCGTCAGAGCCATGTGGCCGGGCACCAGTTCGTCAAACAGGCCATCGTGGATCATGCTGTCCTCGATGTTACCCTGCCCCATCCGATAGCCCATGCGGCCCTTGGGTAGCAGATAGGGCGCGTTGGTCATGCTCTCGACGCCCACCGCCAGACCGATCTCGGTCTGACCCAGCATGATGTTGTGGCAAGCGATTTCCAGCGCGCGCATGCCGGAGGTGCAGTTCTGGTTGACGGACACGGCGCTGCTATGGTGCGGCAGACCGACCCGCATGCTCACCTGCCGCGCTGGCAGCGAACCTTGCATACCACCGTACAACTGGCCCATGCAGATCTCGTCGATCTGGTCAGCCGGAACGCCAGACCGTTCAATTGCGCCCTTGGCGGCGGTGATCGCTAGCTCACGCGCCGGAACGTCCTTGAGGGTGCCCATGAATTTACCGATTGCCGTCCGTGCGGCGCTGACAATCACGACTTCTTTGAGAGCCATCAGATACTCCTCAACTTGTGTGGTTACGATGTGTGGGTGAATGAACAGGGCCGGTCCCAGGCCTCGTTGCCAAAGTTCCTTCCGCGGGTATTCACCAGTTCGTCCGACGGGCGACGTGCGGATGGATGTGGGAAATTAAAGCCTATTCTTGGTATATGTCAATTTTCCTCCAAGCGCTAGCCCTGAGATGATGGTATAAAAGCCCATTCGGCAAGCAGGTCTTGCCTGTCGGATATAAAATAAGGTTCCATGACGAGATCCGATCACCCCCAGTACAACGGAGATGGCGACAGGATGAGTGATAAGTGGAACGATGGGAGCGCCCACGGGACTCTCGAAATGAGCGAAAACAGGGTCCAACCTCCATTGATGGCGATTGGCGATCACGATTTTGGCGATCTGGTCGCCAGACGTGCTCGCAAGCTGCTGGTTCTCGCTCATCACCTGTCGGCGCATCGCCCAGATCGCCTCAGTCTGACCCGTCCACTGGTGGCCGACCTGCTCTCCCAATCCGCCCAGGTTGAAGAACTCCTGGATGCCTACGGGGCGCGTACCAACCGGCAATGGTCGCGGTTCCGCTCGCTCACCGCCACGGTCAAGCTGTTCGCCAGCGTCGGCTACGAAATCCTGCACATCAAGCATTCCCTGCCCTGTTATCACCTGTTACCGAGCGAGCGGGATTTTGCCGCGGCGACCGACCAGTCGTTGGCGCTGACTCACGATATCCTGACCAGGACAGCGAGTTGGCTCCTGGCGCAAGCCTCGCGCCTGGGCTTACCGCTGGCCAGCAACCCGCCCGACCCGCTGGATTACGCCGAACCGCTGCCAGCGGGCCGTTTGCCCAGCGACCGTCCGGTGCGCCGGGTCAAAAGCACCTCGGAAACCGTCACTCACCTGGCCACCGCCTATCTGAATCTGGCCACCGAGAGCAAACTGCTCAACGTCGTCGAACGCACCGAACCGGCGGATTACGCCCGTTGCTTCCCGGACCCGGTGAGCGAGGATAGCCTGCGCTATCTGAAGGTCCGGTTTCACTGCCTGCAATCCCTCTACGATACCCACGTGTCCGAAACCGAAATCGAATACCAGGACGCCAACCTGCCGATCCTGCGCGGACATATCAGCGTCACCTTTCACCTGCTCGAAATCGCCACCTACCTCGTCCATTACTACGAACGCCACCTCAACGTCCGGACCGGCGATTCGTCGCTGCGCCGCAAGCCCGTCATCACGCCCGAAGTCCTGCTGGAGATGCTGATGAGCTATTCGATCACCTACGCGGGGCTTTATCTGGACCTCGGTCGACGCCTGTGTCACACCATGCTCAAGCATTACGCCGAAGTCGGCACGATCCAGGCGCCCGTGCCGTGCTATCGCGGCTTTCATGTCCGCCCGGCCACACTGGTGGCGAAGATCGTCCAGCATTACGGCAGCGACGTCCGCATGGAGCTGGATGGTCAACCCTACGACGCCAGTTCGCCGCTGGATCTGTTCCGGGCCAACGAGAAGATCAACGCCCAGAAACGACGCTGGCTGGTGACAGAAATCGGCCACCTGCTCCCGCCCGGGGGCGAGCTGTCGGCCACTGAAATCCGCGCCGCGGTCATGGATATGCTGTTCAGGCTGGCCGAACGGGGCAAGCTGGTCATCTACCAACAGCCGCTGCAACTGTCGGAGGATTTCGGTCGCGAAGGCATCCTGCTGGAAAAGGTCACCGCCGAAATCGCCCGCTTGCAGGCGACCGGGCAAATCGACATCCGGAACGATCTCGTCATCACCTTCACCGGCGACAAGCGGGTCTTGAGCGACCTCAAGCTGCTGGCCAAATCGGGTTACGGTGAGGACTGCTTCGGCAACAACATCAACCTGCCGCGGGAAATCGCGTATCTGCGCCGGTAGCGCTCCAGACACAAAACCGGCGGTCGGGTGGGAATCAGTCGTTATCAGTCTTGGCCACCGGCGCCCACAGCCGTTCCAGGTATGGCATGTCGTCGCCGAGCAGCGGCTGGAGGTAACCACGGAACGCATCGGTCACACCGTTGCCGTCGGCGTTGATAAACTCGTCGGGCAGGCGCCGGGTCTTGGCGGCGATGTCCGCCAGATTGGCCAGCTCGTACTTCACCGCATAGTCGCCGGTGCGCGTGATGACCACCGAGCCGTCCACGTTGTGCCAGCAGGCGTAATGCGCCGCCTTCTCGCCCACTTCGCGCGCCTCGCGGGCATCCACGTTGGATACCACACCGGGGAAGGAGCGCTGCAAATAGCCAAAGGTATCGGCGCGCACCCGCTTGATCCCCATCTGCTTCTGCACGATATCGGCCAGTTCGTCGGCCAGCGCGCCGCCGGAAAGCTGGATGTTACCGTGAGCGTCCACCTGCGGCTCGCGGCCAGCCTTGCGCATCAGATCGGCCGCCACCGGAATTTCCTTGCCCTTCCCGTCCCGGCTCGCCCACACGCCTTCCGACAGCGCCACGACGCAGCGACCCTGTTTTTTGTACACACGGTCGATGTCGCCGAGATACTGATCGATCGAAAATGGCCGCTCTGGCACGTAGATCAGGTGCGGACCGTCGTCGTCGTGCTTGCGCGCCAGCGCCGCCGCCGCCGTCAGCCAGCCAGCGTGGCGGCCCATGATCACGGCGATGTAGACGCCCAGCAAGGCCATATTATCCGCGTTGACGCCGCCGATCGCGCAGGCGACAAAACGGGCGGCGGAGGGATAGCCAGGGCAGTGGTCGTTGATGGGTAGATCGTTGTCCACCGTCTTCGGGATGTGGATGGCCCGCAATTCGTAGCCTTCCCGGGCGGCGTGCTCGTTGACGATGCGCACCGTGTCCGAGGAATCGTTGCCACCGATGTAGAAGAAGTAGCGGACGTTGTGCTTCTCGAACACCTTGAAAATACGGTGGCAGTACTCCGCATCCGGCTTGTC
The DNA here is from genome assembly GCA_049290615.1 of Candidatus Contendibacter sp. Taxonomy (GTDB): domain Bacteria; phylum Pseudomonadota; class Gammaproteobacteria; order Competibacterales; family Competibacteraceae; genus Contendibacter. Next base: position 5,011 of record JBATNZ010000218.1, on the reverse strand, counting down.
GCGGGTCGAACCCAGCGCGGACGAGGGGGTTTGAGCGACCCGTTCGAGATTGTGGGTGGTCGCCTCGGACAGATCAACAAAGGTTTCGTCGACGATGCCGCGTACCCCATGGCGCGCGCCCCAGACCCGGGTGACTTCCGGAAACTTGCGCGATTCGAGCACTGCCCCGACCAAACTCTGGTTGATGACCGCCGTGGGACCGCCTCCCTGGGCGACCACGACCTTGCCTTTTAACCGAATCATAAAACTTTCTCTCGGTGGTTAGTTCGTACCAGGTCAGGCCATCATGGCCGACAGCATTGCCGACGGTGAAGGTCTTTTCAATCGGCGCAGCGCCGCTCAACAGGGCCAGCAGGGCCGAACCCAGCGTTCTTGTGGTGTATCAGAACTGGTTCGGCGAGCCGGCGCGCGCGCTCCGCCCCCGCGCTTCCCGACAGCGGAAAAATCTTCGCGAATTTTCGCGTTGTTCCATGGCAAAATTTCTCCTACCATTTCAGTTTATTTTTCCACTACTTTTTCTTTAACTTAACAAGGTTAATATCTACCATGAGCAAGCCCAGGAAAGTTGCAATCCTCACTGCGGGCGGTTTGGCTCCCTGCCTCAGTTCGGCTATTGGCGGCCTTATCGAGCGCTATACCGAGATCGACCCCACCATTGAGATTATCTGCTATCGCAGCGGCTACAAGGGCCTTCTGCTCGGCGACTCCTACAAAGTCACGCCGGAAATCCGCGAAAAAGCGCGGCGGCTGCACGGTTTTGGCGGTTCGCCCATCGGCAACAGCCGGGTCAAGCTCACCAACGTCAAGGACTGCGTGAAGCGTGGCCTGGTCCAGGAAGGCGAGGATCCGCAGAAAGTCGCCGCCGACCAACTGATCAAGGATGGCGTCGACGTTCTCCATACCATCGGCGGCGACGACACCAATACCGCCGCCGCCGATCTGGCCGCCTTCCTGGCCAAAAACAACTATGGCCTCACCGTCATCGGCCTGCCCAAGACCGTCGACAACGATGTGTACCCGATCAAGCAATCGCTGGGCGCCTGGACCGCCGCCGAACAGGGTGCCCGCTACTTCCAGAACATCGTCGCGGAGAACAACGCCAACCCGCGCATGCTGATCATCCACGAAGTCATGGGCCGCAACTGCGGCTGGCTCACCGCCGCCACCGCGCTGGAATACCGCAAGCTGCTCGACCGCGCGGAATGGCTCCCCGCCATCGGGCTCGACCGCGCCGCATTCGATGTCCATGCCGTCTTCGTCCCCGAGATGGAAATCGACATCGCCGCCGAGGCCAGGCGCCTGCGCGCCTTGATGGACCAAATCGACGACATTAACATTTTTGTTTCCGAAGGCGCCGGTGTGGAGGCCATCGTGGCCGAACTCCAGGCCAAGGGTCAGGAAGTCCCGCGCGACGCGTTCGGTCACATCAAGCTCGACGCCATCAACCCCGGCAAATGGTTCGGCGAGCAGTTTGCCCAGATGATCGGCTCGGAAAAAACCCTGATTCAAAAATCCGGCTATTTCTCGCGCGCCTCCGCCGCCAACATCGAGGATATCCGCCTCATCAAGTCCTGCGTCGACCTGGCGGTCGAATGCGCCTTGCGCGGTGAACCTGGCGTCATCGGCCACGACGAGGATCGCGGCGGTGTGCTGCGCGCCATCGAGTTCCCGCGCATCAAGGGCGGCAAACCCTTCGACATCGATACCCCCTGGTTCACCGAGATGCTGGCGGCCATCGGCCAGCCGAAGGGTAAAAAAATCGCGGTCAGCCATTAAGGCAGGATCGCGAATGCGCCGGGATGAAGCCGTGCAAGCTTACGGTCGATTCCGGCGCGCTGTTGGTGGTCACCGATAGCGCCGCCGCCCGCTGTTTCGGTCCCATTCGCGCAGGCGCGCCAATTTCTCGCCGATCCGCCCCTCCAGCCCGTTGGCGGTCGGCTGGTAGTAGCGGGCGTCCTTCAGCGGTTCGGGAAAATAGCATTCCCCGGCGGCGTAGGCGTTCGGTTCGTCGTGGGCATAGCGGTAGTTCTCACCGTGTCCCAACTCCCGCGCCAGCGCAGTGGGCGCATTGCGCAGGTGCGGTGGCACGTCCAGTGTGCCGTGGTGTTCGACGTCGCGGCGGGCCGCCGCGAACGCGGTGTAGACCGCGTTGCTCTTGGCCGCGACGGCCAGGTAGACAATCGCCTGAGCGATGGCCAGTTCGCCTTCCGGGCTGCCCAGCCGTTCCTGCGCTTCCCAGGCGTCGAGCGCCAGCCGCAGGGCGCGAGGATCGGCGTTGCCGATGTCCTCGCTGGCCATCCGCACCACCCGCCGGGCGAGGTACAGAGGATCGCAGCCGCCGTCGAGCATCCGGGCGAACCAATACAGCGCCGCGTCCGGGCTGCTGCCGCGCACCGCCTTGTGCAGGGCGGAAATCTGGTCGTAGAACAGATCGCCGCCGCGGTCGAAGCGCCGTCCCGCCCCGTCGCCCATCGCCTCCACCAGCGCCACTTCCAGCGGCGTGCCTTGCGCGTCCGCCAATTCCGCCGCCAGTTCCAGCCAGATCAAAGCGCGACGGGCATCGCCGTCGGCAGCCTGGGCCAGGCGCTCCCGCGCCGCCTCGGGCAGTGGCCAGCGCCCTCCCAACCCCCGCTCGGCATCGCTCAAGGCCCGGTCCACCAACTGGCGGATGGCGGCCACGTCCAGGCTGTTCAACACGTAGACCCGCACCCGCGACAACAAAGCGTTGTTGAGGGCGAAGCCGGGATTTTCGGTGGTGGCGCCGATGAAAATCAGGGTGCCATCCTCGACATAGGGCAGAAACGCATCCTGCTGAGCCTTGTTGAAGCGGTGGACCTCGTCCACGAACAGCACGGTGCGGCGCTGCTGGCCACGCCACAGCGCCTGCGCCCGTTCCACCGCCGCCCGCACGTCGCGCACCCCGGCCATCACCGCCGACAGCCGCAGAAATTCCGCCTGGCCGGCGCCAGCCAGCAGTTCGGCTAGCGTCGTTTTACCAGTGCCGGGTGGTCCCCAGAGCACCATGGAGTGCGGCTGACCCCGCTCGATCGCCACCCGCAACGGCTTGCCCGGCGCCAGCAGATGAGGCTGGCCGACGAACTCGTCCAAGCGGCGCGGCCGCAGCCGGTCGGCTAGCGGACGGAGGGAATCGGTGGCGGACATGCGCTCAGCCGGTGTCGCCGACCACGTCCACGCCGGGTGGCGGGGTAAACTTCAGCAGAGCGGGATCGAGCGTCGGGTTGCGCTCGAGTTTCTGGAAATCCAGCCGGGTACGCTGGCCAAAACTGTCTTCGAGTTCCAGGCTGATCAGCGCATCGCCCTTGAAAGCGACCCGCAGTAGCCGGAATTCGGGTTGCGGCTGCTTGGGAGTCAGATCGTACCAGTCCAGCCCATCGCGGTTGCGGACCCCGCTGACGGTAAAGGTATTCTCGATGGGGGCCGCGCCGCTTAACAACGCCAGTGGCGTGGAACTTAGCGCCTGGTCCAGCTTGCGCACCGTCACCTGGGCCAAATCAACATCGTAGGCCCACAGCCGTTCGCCATCGGCGACGATGACCTGTTCAGCGGGAGTTTGGTAATCCCAGCGGAACTGAGCGGGCTTGCGCATCAGCATCCGGCCACTGGAGGTCTGCATGACCCGCCCCCGCTCGTCGAACACCCGCTGGATGAAATTGGCCCGCAGCGACCGCAACTCCTCGAAGTAGCGTTGCACCGGCGAGGGTGTCGCGGCCAGAGTCGGCAGCGCGAGTCCCAGACCGAACATCAGGACGATCAGTTTCAGTGTGCGTATCACATCGTGCTCCCGATCAAAGGTGTTCAGCATAGACCACGCTTCGCCGAGTTGTTCCGTCGGCGACATCGGCCGCCGAACCGCGCGGCTCCAGCGAGTATGGGATGATTCAGATCTGATCCAACGGGCTGACGACGCCCTTGCCGCCCCGGTTAAGAACGTGGGTGTAGATCATCGTGGTGCGCACGTCCGAATGCCCGAGCAGTTCCTGCACGGTGCGGATGTCGTAGCCCGCCATCAGCAGGTGGGTGGCGAAGCTGTGGCGCAGGGTGTGGGGCGTGGCCAGCTTGGTCAGGCCCGCGTCGCGCGCCGCCTGCTGCATGGCGCGTTGCACGCCCTTCTCATCGGCGTGATGGCGGCGAGTGACGCCGGATCGGGGATCGACCGAGAGTTGCCGGGAGGGAAAGACATACTGCCAAGCCCATTCGCGCTGGGCGTTGGGATATTTTCGTTCCAAAGCATTCGGCAGATAGACCGCGCCATAGCCTTGGCGTAAATCCTCTTCATGCAGGGCCTCGACCCGGATCAGATGGTTTTTCAGCGGCTCGACCAGGGTAGCCGGCAGCATGGTGACCCGGTCCTTGGCGCCCTTGCCTTCCCGCACCAACACTTCCCGTCGTTGAAAATCGAGGTCCTTGACCCGCAGCCGCAGACCTTCCATCAGTCTCATGCCGGTCCCATACAGCAGGCTGGCCAACAGCCAGTGGGTTCCGCGCAACCGGTCCAGTACGGCCCTGGTCTCGGCGTGAGTCAGCACCACGGGCAAGCGGCGCGGGCGCTTGGCTTGCTCCACGTCGTCCAGCCAGGGCAATTCCTGGCCGAGAACTTCTTTGTAAAGAAACAGCAGGGCGCTGCGAGCCTGATTCTGGGTGGAGGCCGCCACTTTGCCCGCCACCGCCAGATGGGTCAGGAAGGCTTCGACTTCGGGCGCGCCCATTTCGGCGGGATGGCGCTTGCCGTGGAACAGGATGAAGCGACGAATCCAGTCCACATAGGCTTGTTCGGTGCGGATGCTGTAATGCTTGAACCGAATTTTGTCACGCACCTGATCCAGCAGCTTGGGGGGTCGAGGCTCCGATGCCGGAGGGGTCATTTTTCCTGAAAATAGGGGGGTAATATTTGCGGAAGCCATTGACAACTCTAAGACAAGTTGCATAAGATTACAAATTATACCCCTGACTGACGTAGAGTAAAGCGCCAAATAGGGGGTCTACTTTATGT
>JBATNZ010000217.1:0-1624 GCA_049290615.1 Candidatus Contendibacter sp. | reverse complement strand
CTGCCCCCCTGTTCTGGCTGGCTGCGATCGCGGGCCGGCGGGAACCCAAAATGGACATTCAGGAATGGCTGCTCTCCCCCGACCGGCCACCGGCATTTTGAGCCAATGCCGTGGGTTCATCCTGGTGGCGACGCTGTGGCTGCTGGCCCTGCTGACTGTCGCCGCGACCTATCTGGCGGCCTGGACCGCCGAGGCCACCGACAGCGCCTGGCGGGAACAGCAGGCTTGGCGCGCCGAGATGGCGGCGCGCGGCACCGAGGCGGCGGTGTTGTACCTGCTCAGCACCCGGCGCTTCACCGTAGCCGGTCTGACCCTTGAACCGCCGCTGATGCCGACCACGGCGGAAGAACTCGATAACCTCACGGCGTTGCCGGTCGGCGACGAGTTGGCGCTGGATGATCGGCGCTATCGCGGCCTGGGCGAAACGGTCTTTGCGTTGCAGGATGAAGCGGGACTGGTCGGCCTGACGCGGCCGGACGCCACTCAATTAGGACAATTGCTCGGATTGCTGGAAATTCCCCTGGAACAGCGCGGTCCGCTGATTGCCAAGCTTGAGGATTACAGTGACACTGACGATCTATACCGTCTGAATGGCGCGGAGGCGCGCCAGTACCAGGACCGTGGCCTGCCCGCGCCGCCCAACCGCGAGTTGCTGGCTTCCTGGGAAACCCGCCAGGTACTGGATTGGGCCGGCCATGCAAACCTCTGGCGGGACCAGCGCCTGCCGCGCCTGACCACCGCGCTGCCGGCCGGAATCCCCAACCCCAACACCGCGCCGCTGCTCGACCTGCAAACCATCCCCGGCGTCGATGCCGAAATCGCCCACCGGATCGTGGCCGGGCGCCCCTACCTGAGTTACTACGCGCTCAACCTTGCGATCGGGATACCCCTGCCCGTGGACGAAATGTCGCTCAGCTTCCTGCCGTCGGACCAGGTCCGCCTGACCTTGAGCCATCCAGACTGGCCATGGCGGCGAGAGATTCACATCGAACTGACGCCCCGGAAAAAACCCCAACCCTGGCTGATTGATTATGTTCTCGACATTCCCACCGACGATGCGCCGGCTTCCTCTCCCGCGCCGGTGGCAAGCGCTGTTTTCGCCCCGGCGCCTGCTACAGCGCCCGAACGACCTCGATGAGGCCGGCGGCGGCTATGGCGGTTGCGAATGGGTACTGGCGCGCGGGCTGTGCCGGTTTCGCTGCTTTGAACTGGGTGCGGTGCCGGCGCGTGATCGCGCCAGCGCGCTGCACGTGCAAATCCGCCAGTGGAATCCCTTCCCAGTAGCTGGCGATTATATCGTGTGGCGGGGCGAGCAGGCGCTGGTGTGGCTGTGGGACGGCGAGCGCCAGCGACAGGCGATGACCGAGGCCGGCATTCGCGGCGCGCGGGTTCTGCCGGAAACGGTGTTGCATCCCCCGCCTGGCGCGGACGGGCCACGCCTGGTGCGTTGCCTCGACGGGGTGGAAGGCCAGTACTGGCGCGAAGGACGGCTGCTGGCCAGTCACTGGTGGCCGGAAGCGCCGACGGCGGCGGCCTGGCAACACTTTCAGCGGGGCAACGGCGGCATCGTTCAGACCGAGCCGCCAGCGGCGGAGACCGTGTCCCTGCTGGCGCGACCCTGGGG
>JBATNZ010000216.1:0-2679 GCA_049290615.1 Candidatus Contendibacter sp. | reverse complement strand
TTGTCGACCAGCGCCGCCCGCAGCGGGCTGAAATCCTGGCCCTTGCCGTCGCCGCCGGCGATGAGCACCACCCGGCCCGGCAAGCCGCGTACCGCCGCCACCGTCGCCCCGACGTTGGTGCCCTTGGAATCGTCGAACCAGCGCACTCCGGCGCGTTCCAGCACCAGCACGGTGCGGTGTGCCAGACCAGTAAACTCCCGCAACGCCGCCAGCATCCCCTCCCGCCGCAGGCCGAGCACGCGCCCCATGGCCAGGGCCGCCAGCGCGTTGGCGAGGTTGTGATCGCCGCTGATCTTCAATTCCGCCGCCGCGATCCAGCGCTCGCGACCGTAAGCCAGCCAGGTCTCGCCGCCGTCGCGACACAGGCCAAACTCGCCTTCGCCCGGCGCGGCCAGAGTGAAACGCACGACCTCGCGCCCCGGCTCGACCATCGCCATCACCACCGGATCGTCGGCATTGACCACCATCGTCCCATCGCCCCGGAAGATGCGCCGCTTGGCGGCGATGTAATCGTCCAGGCTGTCGTAGCGGTCCATGTGGTCGGGGCTGAGGTTCAGCACCGTCGCCACCCGTGCGTTCAGGCTGTGGGTGGTCTCCAACTGGAAGCTGGACAACTCCAGCACGTACAGCTCCGGCGCCACGCCAGCGTTCCGCTCCTCCCGCAACCACAACTCCAGCGCCGGGGTGCCGAGATTGCCGCCCACCGCCGCCCGAATTCCGGCCCGTTCGGCCATCAATCCCAGCAGGGTGGTGACCGTGCTCTTGCCGTTGGAGCCGGTGATGGCCGCAACCGGCGCCTGGGTCAGGCGAGCCAGCAGTTCGATGTCGCCCCACACCGGTACGCCGCGCGCCGCCGTGCCGGCGATGGCCGGTGTTTTGACCGAAACGCCGGGACTGACCAGCAGCCGCGCCGAACCGGCAAACAGCGCCGGATCGAACCCGCCCAAGTGACAGGGCAGGTCCGGAAATTCCGCCCGAAACGCCGACAGCCCCGGCGGATCGCCGCGGCTGTCGGTCACGGCGAAAACCGCGCCCAGCGCCTTCAGCGCCCGCGCGGCGGACAGGCCGCTCTTGCCGAGGCCGATCACCAGGGTGGTTCCATCCAGTCGCAGCATCCGCGGGTCTCCTCTTATCGGATCTTCAGGGTCGCCAGGCCGATCAGCACCAGCATGATGGTGATGATCCAGAACCGGACGATCACTCTCGGCTCCGGCCAGCCCTTGAGTTCGAAATGGTGGTGCAGCGGGGCCATGCGGAAGATACGCCGGCCGGTAAGCTTGAACGAAGCCACTTGCAGGATCACCGACACGGTCTCCATCACGAACACCCCACCCATTACGAACAGCACCAGTTCCTGACGCACCGCCACCGCCACCGCGCCCAGCGCCGCGCCCAGCGCCAGCGCCCCAACATCGCCCATGAACACCTGGGCCGGATAGGCGTTGAACCAGAGAAAGCCCAGCCCAGCCCCCACCATCGCCGCGCAGAACACCGTGACCTCGCCCACGCCCGGCACGTGTGGAATACCCAGATAGTCGGCGAAGATCCGGTTGCCGGAAGCGTAGCAGAACACCGCCAGCGCCCCGGCGACCATGGCGGTCGGCACGATGGCCAGCCCGTCCAGCCCGTCGGTGAGATTGACGGCATTGCTGGAGCCGACGATGACGAAGTAGGTCAGCGGCACGAACAGCCAGCCGAGATTCAGAGCGACGTTCTTGAAGAACGGCACGATCAACTGGGTCTCCACCGCCGTCTGGGCGGTGAAGTACAGCAGCAGCGCCGCCGCCAGCCCGACGCCGGACTGCAAGGAATACTTGGCGCGCGCCGACAGTCCCCTGGAGTTGCGCAGGACCAGTTTCTTGTAATCGTCCAGCCAGCCGATGGCGCCAAACGCCAGCGTGGTCAGCAGCACGATCCAGACGTAGCGGTTGCGCGGGTCCGCCCACAACAGGGTCGCGACCGCGATGGCGATCAGAATCAGCGCCCCGCCCATGGTCGGAGTGCCAGCCTTGGAGAAATGGCTTTTGGGGCCGTCCTCGCGGATCTGCTGGCCGATCTGGTCGCGGCTCAGCCGCCGGATCATGGTCGGCCCGACGATCAGCGCGATAGATAGCGCTGTGAGCACGCCCAGAATCCCCCGCAGCGTCAGATATTGAAAGACGTTGAACCCACGATAAACATCCTCGGCCAACCATTCCGCCAGCAGCACCAACATTAGCCGTGTCCTCCCTGGGTGGCGGATGGTTCCCCCGCCGCCGCCAAAGCCGCCACCACCCGCTCCATCCGCATCCCGCGCGAACCCTTGACCAGCACGCTGGCGGATTCGCCGTCCTGGCGAAGATCGCGGCTCAAATCGGTAACGAGCGCGTCCACGGCATCGAAATGCAGGCCGCCCGTTCCGAACGCCGCCACCGCCGCCCGGCTATGCTCGCCCAAGGCGTACAGCCGCTCGAAGCCCGCGGCCCTGGCTTCGCGTCCGGAACGTGCATGCAGCTCGTCCGCCGCCGGTCCCAATTCCCGCATGTCGCCCAGCACCAGCCATTTGCGCCCCGGTCCGGCGCCCACCGCCTCCAGCGCCGCCGCCAGCGAGGCCGGGTTGGCGTTATAGGCGTCGTGGATCACCGCGCCGCCATGCCAACCGGGCAAGCGTTGCAACCGGCCGCCAACGCCGCGCAGACT
>JBATNZ010000215.1:0-44037 GCA_049290615.1 Candidatus Contendibacter sp. | reverse complement strand
CTCCACCCCACCCACCGCCGCGTCCCGTTGCGCGGGATGCAATTCGACACCCTCCGGCCGCACCCGTGGCGCGGCGTCAATCGCGATGCCCGCCCCACGCGGCAGTGGCGCCACCGCCACCCGCGCCCCGGCTTTCAGCTCCAGCTTCTTGCCGTCCGGCTGTTCGATCAGCCGGTGAAACAGACTATTGGCCTCGGCTAATCCGGCAATCGTCTCGCGGGTCACCACATCGGGATTGCCGACCCGAATGTTGACGTTGAACTCCCGCCGCAATCGCTCTCCGGCAATCTGCAAATGCAGTTCGCCCATGCCGCGCAGCACGCGCTGGCCGGTCTCCGGATCCTCCTCGACCCGCAGCGTCGGATCTTCCTGCTGCAACTTGTCCAGCGCCTCCAGCAACTTCTCCTCGTCGGCGCTGGACTGCGGCTCGATGGCCAGCCCCAGCACCGGCTCGCGGGTTTCGATCCGCTCCAGCCACAGTGGATGCACCGGCGCGCACAGGGTATCGCCGGTGGTCGCCCAGCGTAGCCCGGCCAGCAACACGATCTGACCAGCGGTGGCCTCATCCAGCCGGGCCTTGTGGTTGGCGTCCACCTCGAACAGCCGCGCCACCCGCTCCTGACGCAGCGTTCCGTTCGGGCCGGGGATCGCCACCTCGTCGCCAGGCTTCAGCGTCCCCCGATACAAACGGGCGAATACATGGCGGCGTCCCTCCCACATCTGCACCTTGAACGCCAGCGCCGCCAGCGGCTCGCTCGCGTTCATCGCCACCCATTCCTCGCCGCCATCGGGCCGGTGCGCCAGGCTCGGCGGCCGTTCAGTCGGGGCCGGCAGCAGGCGCACCACTCCGTCCAACAGCGGCTGCACGCCCTGATTGCGCAGGGCGCTGCCGGCGAAACCGGGACACACCTTGCCGGCCAGCACCGCTTGACGCAGCGCCGCCCAAACCACTTCCGGTTCCGGCTCCTCCTCGGCCAACACCTGCTCGGCCAGGGCATCGTCCATTTCCGCCGCCGCCAGCAACAGGCTTTCCCGATACGGCCGCGCCCATTCCCAGCTCGCCGCGTCGCAGGGCGCACACTGCACCTGCTCGCCCTTCTCGCCCGCGAAACGCAGCCGGGTCCTTTCGATCAGGTGAATCACCGAACCGTCGTAATCGGGCAGCGGCACGGTCACCGCCACCGGTTCGGCGTGTAACCGTTCGCGCACCGTCGCCAGCGCCCGCTCGAAATCGGCGCCGGGCCGGTCCAGCTTGTTGATGAAAAACAGCGCCGGCAGGCGGAACCGGGTACGCTGGCGCCAGACCGTTTCAGTCTGCGGTTCCACCCCGCGCACCCCGTCCAGGACAATCACGCAGCCATCCAGCACCCGCATCGAACGCTCGACCTCGATGGTGAAATCTACGTGGCCGGGGGTATCGATCAACTGGAGCAGATGGTCGCGCCATGGCAGTTGGGTCACGGCGGCTGTGATGGTAATGCCGTGCTCCTGCTCCTCGACCATGTAATCCATGTGCGCCGCGCCTTCGTGAACCTCGCCGATCTTATGGGATGCGCCAGCGTAGTACAGCATCCGCTCGGTCAGGGTGGTCTTGCCGGCGTCCACATGGGCGGCGATGCCGATGTTGCGCACCCGCGAAAGGTCCGGAGCCTTGGACATGGGAATTCTCGTTCAGCAATAAGGGTCAGGGCGTGATCCGCCGACATTCCAGATAGAACCGTTTCTCGTCGGCCTTGCCCATCGAAAAGGTCTTGCGGGGCAGAGCGCCATCGCGGATCACGGTGCGGAAGAAATCGTCCTTGGCCAGCGCCGGCAGATAAAAACCGATGTTGCCGGACCGCGCGCCGAGTTGTTCCAGCGTCTCCTCGCCGTGGATGTAGTCGAGCCGCGCGCCGGGCTGGCCGGGCAGATACAGGTCCAGAAACGCTTGCAGACCAGCGACCGGCAACGTCAGGCGCGGCTGGCCGATAGCCAACACGCCGTAGCGGTTCTGGCTGACGAAGGCGATGACGTGGCGGCCGGGCGACCGTTGCATCTCCCGCCACGCCTGCCGCGCCGCCGTCCACGACGGGTAATCGAGTACCGCCAACGTCGAACCCTGCGCCGCGAAAAACTCCGCCAGCGCCGCCAGCAACCGGGTGGGATCAATGTCGAACGCGACCCGGTGGATCGCCTCGAATTCCAGCCCCTCGTCGTGGAGATTGACCAGTTCCACCAGCGCGTGGCGGGCCGGATGGTTCATGACCGCCGTCGGATCGGGCGCGGCGCGCTTGAGGTTCTCCCAAATGATCTTGGCGGTGGCGAAGGAATGGTTGCCGTCGCCCATGGCGTACAGCAACACCGGCTCGTCGCTGACGCCATAACGGGCGTTGAATGCCGCCGGGTCCGCCAACCGCGCCAACTGCTCGATCACCCATTGGATCAGCATGGGATGCTCGATCCGCCCGCCGCGCACCCGACCGCTGTCCAGCATCAGTGGAAAATCGTACAGGCTCTCCAGCGGCTCGGCGAACAGCGGCTCGATGACCGTGCGCCCTGGGTCGTCGATCAGCACCATGACGTGCGGCAGCTCCAGCGGCGCACCCTCGCGCACCCGGATGCGTGGCGGCAAACGTTCCAGAATGGTGCCCTCGGTGGGCCGAATCAGGGTCTTGGCGCCGGGGTTGAAATCGTAGTGTTCCAAATCCAGGGCCACGATCAAGCCCTTGCGGGTCCGGCCCCGCGCCGTTTCCCGCTCTACCCGCACCAGTCCGGGCGGTTGCGGGACCAACACGCCCTCGACCAGATAGCGGCGCATGGTGGCCTGAATGGTCTGAATCCGTTGGGCTTCGTCAGCCGCGCCCAGATAGGCCTCCGGTAAAATCAGCCGTAGCGTCGAGGGCGCGTCACCCACCAGCGCGTCCACCCGCGCCCAGTAATCCGGCTGCGAGGTATGCTGATCGCAGGCGACCACCGCCCACTGGGTCAGGTCTGTCCCTGGCCGGGGCAGCAGGAGCGTCGGAAGTTGTAGACCGATGCCAGCGAAGTTCATGATGTTGGTTTCAATCCTTGTTGTCCTGGATAAGCCGCCGATGTGGTAGGCGCGACGGATAAAGTCGGCGCAAGCTTAACAAAAAATGGGGGATACGCTTACCACCGGCGGCACGGCCGGCCACGGCGTACTATGCTTTCGAGTAATCAAGCCTACCGGGTATCCGTCCATGCGCAAGTTGGTAAATATCGCGATTGTCGTCCTCGTCGTTGTGGCCCTGCTCGCCGCCGCCGCCGGCGGCTACCTGTGGTACAGCACCAAACAGCAAGTCGATCAGATCGTAACGATGGCCAAGCCCTTCGCCGAAATCAGCTATGGCGGCATCGACGTGTCGCCAGCCGGTTCGGTGGGCGCCAGCCGGTTGCGGATCGCGCCGCGCTTCGTCAACGACTCCATCGCGATTGGCGCCATCCGGCTCAACGCTCCGAACTTCCTGGATCTGCTCAATATCCGCTGGCAATTGAGCCAGAACCAGTTGCCCGAGGCACTGTCGCTGTTGTTCCAGGATGTTGAACTGCCGCTGAGCGGTGGCATCCTCGGCGCCGGTCCCGCCAACCCGGCCGCGAAAAGCTCGCCTTTCGGCCATCTGGATGCGCTGGGCTGCGGGCCCATTACCGCTTTTGGCGCCGCCGAATGGCAGGAAATGGGCTATGACCGGTTCATCGGCAATCTGGAAACCGGCTATCGCGTCGACTCTAAAGGCAACATGCTGGAACTGCGCATCGACAGCAACACCCGGGACTGGGCGACGCTGAATCTGGATATCGACCTGGCCCTGACCAGGCCGCCGGAATCGCTGATGGAACTGGCCACCTCGCTCACGCCCAATCTGGCCAAACTGAACCTCGTATTGCGTGACGACGGCTTTAACCAGCGTCGGAACACCTACTGCGCCGCCAAGGCTGGCAAGGCCCTCCCTGAGTATCTCGCCGATCACGTCGGGCAGGTGGTCGAGCGCCTGCGCGCCAACGGCATCGTTCCAGGACCGGGATTGATCGCCGCTTACCAGCGCTATCTGGCCGAGGGCGGCACACTGACGATCACGGCCACGCCCCCGGCGCCCATCAACCCCGCCGAGTTGAATAAATACGCACCCGCCGATGCCGTCAAACTGCTCGGACTCACGATGAAAGTGAATGAAACGGCGGTTACCGATCTCACCGTGGATTGGGATGTCGCCAAGGTGGCCAAGGTGCTGGGTACCGAACCAAAACCGGAACAGGAACCGGAACCGGAGGAAGTAACCCCGGCATTGCCGGTCCTCCAAGCCCCGGTCGTGGTCCAGAAAACCTACCATGCCACCCCGGTCGGCGAACTGGACCGGCACATCGGCAAAATTTTGAAGCTGCGCACCATGACCGGCGTGCAATACCGCGGTCAACTGGACGCCATCTCGGAAGACCTGATCCGCATCACGGTGCGCAAATCCGGCGGCAGCGTGACGTTCTTCCTGCGCACCGGCGAGATCTCCACGGCGGAGGTGTTTTATTGAGGCGTCGAGACCCGGGCCGATGCTCCGAATTGATGAAATTGGCGATGCCGGTATGCGGGCGAGTGGGCCGATGCCGAGCCGGGCTACCGCGCCAAGGCCCAGGTTCCCGATCTCTTCTTCCTGGTGTTTCAACCGGGCTGGATTGACGACTTGTCCTTGCCCCTTGTTAAGGGGGTAGGGGGATCTTCTCCTGTACAGCTACGCCGCTTGCCGGGCCTTCGTAGCAGGGATTGGCACCGGTTCACCTGATTTGCGGCAAGCTTCAATCCAGGCAGCAATAGCGTCTTGTGTTTCTCGCAATGCCTCAAATTCCGTGGCGCCCCAAGCGCAACAACCGGGCAAATCGGGAACCGTAGCGATATAACCTTCGTCTTCGGGACTCCAGAAAATTTCCACTAAATAATGTTGCATCGCATTACTCTCCATACTTATCTAGCATCGCAATCAGTTGACGCGCCTGATAGGGCGGAATAACACCGTTGCAGTTTTGGAAATTCAATTGCATGGGTTCACCGGGACGTTTGAACACCCGATGGGAACCTTGTCCACCATTGTGAATGAAGCCCAGCCAACCGGCGACTTTACAAGCATCATCGAAGCGCACCGCCTTGGAGTTTTGGCGGATCATCGCTGGTAATTTTTCCCGTTGTGTCATGAGGAGGAAATCAACGAACCGGCGGGTTACGCTTCGCTAAACCGCGCTACGCGCTACGCCCTACGCGCTGTGGTAATCCACCGTACCGTGGTAATCCCGTCCGATCATATTAGCCAAATCCTGATTGGATGCGCCTAGTGCCAGTAAGGAACGAATCAGGAGATCAAGCGAAATGGATGAATCGCCGGCTTCCATTTTTGCCACTCGTGATTGGCTGGATTTGACCAGCTTTGCGAATTCAACCTGAGTCAGATTCTTTTTTTGTCGTTGTACTCTAAGGCTATCGCTTAATTTGAGCCTCAGCTCGACATAAGCGGCTTCATCAGGAGAAAGCTGGAGAAATTCTTCGACGCCGCCGACTTTCCAGCCTCTCTCAATCAGACGCTTCTTCTTCGCTTCATTCATCATATTCTTGAAACCGTTTTTTGCAGATGTCGATGATTTTTTTGGGTGTTTTCGTGGTCTTCTTGCTGAAGACCTCGCCGATAATGACCGCATCGGAATCCAGCCGATAAATAATTCGCCAAGTTGCGTCGATGTCGTGGACTCGCAGTTCGTGGCAACGTGGACCAATACTCGGCATCGGCCTTGAGTGCGGCAGGGGGATGAGCTGGCCTTGCTGGAGCCGCCGAAGCAACACCCCGGCTTCGATACGGGCGAGTGGCGAGAAAGGCGGTGTCTTGATCTCACCGTGCAACCATATCAATGGCTTGTCTTCGGTGTTCATGAAGCAGCAATGTATGTCTAATTTGACATAATCGCAAGCCTTTTTAAGGCCGGTTCGGCGCGTCAGCCCGTCACCCGCCTTGGGGGGAAATCCCATCGGTCTGTGGCGGCGGGGACGTACCCGGCGGATTAGGGCGATGAGACACCGCGACCGCCACGGAAACCGATTTCGGCGAATAAAGGCAGGGCGGGCACGGCCCACCATTTCAATCATGTTGCCGATGAGTAGGGCGGGCATGGCCCGCCATGTCGGGGGCGTTGGATGATGGAAAAGATGGGCAGCGCCCACCTTACCCGGCTGTCAGCCCTACAGTGAAACCCCGCCATTCCCACTTTCCGCGAACGCCTGAAAGCCAAGGGCAAACACCGCATGGCCATCGTCTGCGCCGCCATGCGCAAGCTCATCCACATCGCCTTCGCCATCCTCAAATCCGGCAAGCCTTTCGACCCCAACTTTGCGCTTGCGTAGGGTGCGGCAAGACGGTATCTACCCGGCTAATACAAATCAACACAAGCGGCATTGGCAGTGATCAGAGCGGATTCCAGCAATTCCCGGCGATCAATCAGGCTTTGGGCAGTCATTTGCCAAGTTTTGTTACCGGTTTTCAGCAGAATCACTTTGGGGGGCTGCCCATATAAAGTGGACAGGTCAACGAAATCACTATCCTTGGTGACGATAATGAAGTGATGCTGGCGAGCATACGCCCAAATAGCGGTGTCCGATGCTTGTTCCAGTCCCAGTAAGGCCACTTGCGAAGAATCGGGATAGTACGAGGTGATCAGCGGCACCATGCGCCGGGATAAATTCTCGTCGAGTAGCAGCTTCAAGCGGCTTTAATCCAAGTCACCGTTCTTTCCCGATCTGCGGCGAAAGCCAAGCAAGCCATGATGTCGGCATGAGTTAATTCGGGAAAATCTTCGATAATTTCCGCCGACGTCATACCGTTGGCCAACCAACCCAGCACGTCGTAAACCGTGATCCGCAGGCCCCGGATGCAGGGCTTGCCACCGCGTTTATCCGGCTCTATGGTAATAATATCTTTATATATCATAATGTTATAATTTGACTAACTCGTAAGTACCCCCAAAAATACCCAACCTTCCCGGTTGGAGCAACCAGCGTCAACCCGGTAAGACGTTTTCTGCATTCACTGCGCGATCAAAAGGCAAAATGTAGGGCGGGTTAGGGTGCCAGCCCGTAACCCGCCTTGGGGGGAGTCCCACGGAATCGGCGGGTTACGCTGCGCTAACCCGCCGTACCGCGCTCAACCGTGCAGCGATTTGAGCGCGACCTCGGGGGCCGCCGACACAATCTTGAGCAGCGCCCGCGCCGGTCCAGTAGGGCGACGACGACCTTGCTCCCAGTTTTCCAGTGTACGTTTGCTCACGCCGATCAAGTGGGCAAAACGGCTTTGCGAGAGGCCGGTTTTCGCGCGGATGGCATGCACCGGCAGTTCGACCACCGACGTGACCCGGCCCGGCTCCAGCTCACCGCGCACGATTTTGTCCATTTCTTCAACACTGGCCAGGAGTTCAGCGAATAACGTTTCGTTCATGAGTTCCACCGTTCCACGATCTTCCGTAACGCCGCCAGTTGGTCCGGCGTTAGATTCTCCTGCTGACTTTTGGCGTAGGCATACAACATTCGCAACTGCTCATCGGTTGCTACCCAATAGTATAGAACTTACGCATTGACAAGCATTGTATAATGTGCCTAGCAAGTTGAACCTTAGAGACTGTATAAAAACTAAGTCATTGATTAATATGAACGTAGATATGGCTTCCAGCCGGTTTTTAGCCGATCCAACCGGCCGAAGGCTGGCCTCGTGGAAATTTTTTCAGAAAAATCAATGAGGATTTTTTCGACAGTCTCTAAACTCAACACGGCCGGCGCTGGATGCGTCTACCAGCATCGTTGGCCGCATCGCGGCGCTGGTCCATGGTCCCGCCAAAACCAGCGTCGCCTGCTGCCGCTGTAGCATTCGCCGGACGTGCTCCCTATACTCTGTCAGACATTGTTGTATTACGAGGCAGCGCCGATGACCGTTTCACTACGGCTGGAAGAGACCCTGGAGGCCGAACTTAGACGGCGGCTGGCGCGGGACAGCATCCCGCTGTCGGATTTCATTCGCCAGGCCATCCAGGAAAAACTCGAACGGGAAGCGCAACCGACTGATCCGTACACCCTGGGGCGCGCGTTGTTCGGCCGCCATGCCAGCGGCGAACCGGATCGCAGCCAGCGCCGCAAACAGATCATTCGCGAGCGACTCCATGCGCGGCATCGTGGTGAATAGCGGGCCGCTGATCGCCCTGTTCGACGGTTCCGACCAGCATCATGCCGCCGCCGTGCATTTTATCGAGCGCAACCGGTTGCCGCTGACCACCAATCTGCCGGTTGTTACCGAAGTGGTTTACGTGCTGGATTTCTCCGGCGAAGCGCAGCGCGATTTCCTGTCCTGGGTGCAACAAGCGCTGACCATTGACCTCCGCACGGTCGAGGATCTGCCCCGAATTCGGGCCATCCTGGAAAAATACGCCGACCTCCCCGCCGACTTTGCCGATGCGTCCCTGGTGGCGTTGTGCGAACGAATCAAGATCTGGGACGTCGCCAGCGTCGACAGCGATTTCACTATCTACCGGGGACCCGACAAACGGCGCTTCAATAACCGGTTCTTCGCGTTTACGTAGCCGGCGAGTGATGGAAGAAGGGGAGCGGCGCGTTCGAAGGATGATCGGAGCCCCCCAAGCTGGAAAGTCCGAAGACGACCATCGGAAGAGAGATCAGCGATGACGACGCCCAACCGGCTGCTACAACAGCAGTTGGCCAGCGACAATTACGCCGGCCTGTGCCCGGAAGCCCTGGCGGCGCTGGAACAGGCCAACCAGGGCCACGCCCCGTCCTACGGTCAGGACCGCTGGACCGCCGAGGCCTGCGACCGGTTCCGGGAACTGTTCGAAACGCCCTGCGAGGTGTTTTTCGTCTTCAACGGCACGGCGGCGAACGCGCTGGCGCTGGCCAGCCTGTGCCAGTCCTATCACAGCATCGTCTGCCATCGCCACGCCCACATCGAAACCGACGAGTGCGGCGCCCCGGAGTTCTTCTCGCACGGCGCCAAGCTGCTATTGGCCGACGGGCGCGACGGCAAGCTCGATCCAGCCAGCGTGGCAGAGATCGTCACCCGGCGCAGCGACATCCACTACCCCAAACCCCGGGTGCTCAGCCTGACCCAGTCCACCGAGCTGGGCACTGTTTACACCCTGACCGAATTACAGGCGATCCAGCAGATCGCGCGCCGGCATGAGCTGAAGCTGCACCTGGATGGCGCCCGCTTTGCCAACGCGGTGGCCGCGCTCGACCTGCCGCCGCGCGCCCTCACCGTGGAGTGTGGGGCGGACGTGCTCTGCTTTGGCGGGTCCAAGAATGGGTTGGCGCTGGGCGAGGCGGTGCTGTTCTTCGATCTGGCCGCCGCCGAGGAATTCGCCTACCGCTGCAAGCAGGCCGGGCAGTTGGCCTCCAAGATGCGGTTCCTGGCGGCGCAATGGCTGGGATTGCTGAAGGACGGCGCCTGGTTGCGCTACGCCGCTCACGCCAATCACTGCGCCGCCCTGCTGGAGGAAGAGCTGTGCGCCCTGCCGGAAGTGGAACTGATGTTCCCGCGTCAGGCCAACGCGGTGTTCGTGCGGTTGCCGGAAGCGGTGATCGCGGCGCTGCGCCAGCGGGGCTGGCTGTTTTATACCTTCATCGGCGTGGGCGGCGCGCGGCTGATGTGCGCCTGGGATACCGAGGAGGCGACCGTGCGGGCGTTTGTCACCGATGTCAAGACGGCCCTGCGGACGACCCGGTGAAGGCGGGAATCCGTGTCCGTCCGCTCAGCCTGGATCGAGGACGGGAATGGCGTACTGGCGCCGCTGGCGGGTCCGACCCACTTTCAGCCGGTCTTTATACCGACCCAGCAGTTTCAGGGAATCTTCGACGTAATCCCGCGAAGAAATCTCGGTGGCGGCGTAGCGACGCAACAGTTCCAGCCACCGCTCATGGACCGCGCACGGCGTTGTCCGGCCGCCACCGTCCAGCGGACAATCGGGACAGCGCGCATGGGCCAGAACCCCGGCGGCCGCCTGTTTCTGCCACTGCTGGCGGTAGTGCCGAGCGTGCGCCGCGATCCATTCCAGCGCCCGCTCCTGCCGTTCCCCGGCGGGAAATGGCTCAACGTATTGTTCGATGGCCGCGATCTGTCGGAGCAAAAATTCCGCGTCGGACAAGTTCAAATTTTGGGCGTCCCCGACAAAACGGGTGATGAGCGCCAGGGTTGGATCATCGGCGATGTACATGATTCTTCTTGCGGGTCGACCCCTTCGATAGCGAACGGTAAAATAATAGCAATAAATTGTGCGCCGCACAAAATCTTGTCATGGAATGCCGATGAGCCGAAACGCCCGCGACGGGTCTGCCAGGCTACCGGCAGCCACTTTAGGAGATACAAGACGTGCTCCAGGGGTTTCAGCGTTCGACTTGGCGCCTGATTGCATTGCTCGTCAGCATGCCGACCGCGCTGGTGATCTTCGCCTTCATTTACATGCTGGGTTCGACGTACCTGGAAGGAAAACCCATTGACTACTGGTCCAGCCTGGAATGGGCCTCCGAGACGCTGACCACCACCGGCTACGGCGCCTACGCGCCCTGGAAGCACCCGGTCATGATCCTGCTGGTGATCCTGACCCAGTTCATCGGCATGTTTTTTCTGGTATTGGTTTTCCCCATCTACGTATTGCCGTACATCGAGGAGCGGTTCGAGATGCGGCTGCCGCACGTCTTGCCGTCGATGGTGGGACAGGTTCTGTTCTACCGCTATGGCCCGATGATCGATTCGCTGCTGGTGGAATTCCAGCGGGTCGGCTCCTCCTTCGTGATCTTCGAGGAAGACATGACACTGGCCCGCAGTCTGCGCGATCGCGGCTATCCGGTGGTATATGGCAACCTGGACGAGGAAGCGATGGTGCTGGCGGGCGTGGAACAGGCGCGGGCGGTGGTGGCCAACGCCGACGACCACGCCAACGCGATCTGCATCCTGATGGCCCGCGAGCTGGGATTCGACGGACCGATTTACGCCCTCGTCGACGATCCCCTGTATCGGCCGCCCATGCTGAAGGTGGGTGCGTCCGCTGTGTTCACCCCGACTCACGTGCTGGGCGCGGCGTTGGCGGCCCGCGCCAGCACCCGCATCACCCCCCCAGCGGAAGGTTTGCATCTGCTCGGCGGGCAGGTGGGCCTGGCTGAATTTCGGGTCCGCGCCGACAGTCCTCTGGCCGGGCAACCCTTGGGCGAACTGCGGTTGCGCGAACGCCACGGCGTGACTGTGATCGGCCAATGGCACGGTGGGCGTTTCGCCGTCGCCGCCGGATCGGACACGCGCATCGAACCCGGTGCGATCCTGGTCGCGGTCGGCGCGCACGCCAATTTGGCGCAGGTCGAGCGTCTGGCCGCGCCGATCCGTCGCACCGGCCCCATCGTGGTGGCTGGTTATGGCACGGTTGGTAACAAGGTGGTGGAAATGCTGCGCGACGCCAAGGAGATGACCGTCGTTATCGACCAACAGCTTGCGCCGGGGGTTGACGTGGTCGGCAACGTGCTCGAACACGCCACGCTGGAGCGGGCGAACGTGCGCGCGGCGAGCGCGGTGGTGCTGGCGCTGAGCAACGACAGCGAAGGGGTGTTCGCCACGGCGGTGGTCCGCGACTACGCGCCCGAGGTTCCCCTCATCGTCCGGGTCAACCGGGCGCCGAACGTGGCGCGGCTGTACCAGGCCGGCGCAGATTTCGCGCTGTCGGTGGGGCAGGTGGCCGGGGAAATCCTTGCCTATCACCTGCTCGGCGAACAGGCGGTCGCGGTCGAGCAGCGCCTCAAATTCATCCGGGTGGCTCCCGGCGCGCTGGTGGGACTGCATCCGTGGCGTGCCTTGGTGCGCGAACGGACCGGGGCGGCGGTGGTCGCGGTGGAGCGGGGCCAGGACGTGTTTGTCAAATTCGACGATGATTTCCAAGTACGCCCAAACGATATCCTGTTCGTCTGCGGAACATTCGGCGGCCTGGATCAATACGCGCGCGAATTCCAGACGGCGCCGGTTGAAAATCGGCGCGCCTGACGTAAAAAACAGGATTCGATCCCCTTTCTCCTCACCCGATGCGCTCGAGCACATGCCGCGTCATGCCGAGCGCCAGCTCATGCTCTCCGATGAACACTTTTCCGGCCTTCTCTTTCCGAAGCAGCGCCGCCTCTTCGTCGCTATGCGTGCGGACGACCGCTTCCACGTCCGGCTTGAGCGCGTGTGCGATTTCGATCATTTTTCGCGCCCGGAAGGTATCGGGGGTGGCGATCACCAACATTCGCGCCCGGGCGATATGGGCCTGGATGAGCACCGCCGGCTCGGAGGCATCCCCGGAGACCGCTGGTATGCCGCGCTCGCGCAGCCGCTCGACGATTTCACGGTTCTGCTCGGCCACGACGATGGGTACGCCGCGTTCGGTCAACGCCTCGCCGATACGCCGGCCAACGCGGCCATAGCCCACCAGGACGACATGCCCGGTCAGGCGTTCCTGGCTGACGGTCATCGGTAGCTCCGCCAGCGGGTCGGCCGGCCGCTCCATGGCGCGGGCCAGCTTCGAGTGGGATCGAATCCAGGCTTGCACCGGCTCGATGGCGTTGAACACCAGCGGATTGAGCGCGATGGAAATGAGCGCCCCCGCCAGGATGAGATCCTGACCCTCGACCGGCAGGAGGTTCAGGGAAACTCCGAGACCAGCCAGGATGAAGGAAAACTCCCCGATTTGCGCCAGGCTGGCCGAGACCGTGAGCGCCGTGTTGAGCGGGTAGCGGAAGGCGAGGACGAGCAGAAAGGCGGCCAGGGTTTTGCCGAGGGTGATGATCGCGACGACGACCAGCAGCCGGACCGGTTCGCGCAGCAGTATCGCCGGGTCGAACAGCATTCCAACCGAAACAAAGAACAGAACGGAAAAAGCGTCCCGTAGCGGCAAGGACTCGGCGGCGGCCCGGTGGCTCAATGGGGATTCCCGCATGACCATCCCGGCGAAGAAGGCGCCGAGGGCGAAGGAAACGCCGAACAGCGCGGCGGAGCCGTAAGCGATGCCGATTGCGGCCGCGATCACGCACAATGTGAAGAGTTCCCGCGAGCCGGTCCGAGCCACCTGCCAGAGCAGCCAGGGGAACACGCGCCGGCCGACGACGAGCATGAGGGCGACGAAGACCGAGACTTTGCCGAGCGTGAGCGCCAGCGTCGTCAGCAGATTTCCATCCGCCGCTTCCTCGGCCACCTTGGGTCCGGGGTCGCCGCCGAGCCAGCCCGCAAGGGGCGGCAACAGCACCAGGACCAGGACCATCGCGAGGTCTTCGACCACCAGCCAGCCGACGGCGATGCGGCCGTTGATGGAATCGAGGACGCCGCGATCTTCCAGCGCCCTGAGCAGCACCACGGTGCTGGCGGTGGAGAGCGCGAGGCCGAACATGATGCCCGCGCCGAAGCTCCAGCCCCACAGGGATGCGACCACCGCGCCGAGCATGGTCGCCACCGTAATTTGGGCCACCGCGCCCGGCAGGGCGATCCGCCGGACCGCCAGCAGGTCGCCCAGGGAAAGATGCAGTCCGACGCCGAACATCAGCAGCATGACGCCGATCTCGGCGAGCTGGCCCGAGAGTTCGAGGTCCGCGACAAAACCGGGCGTGGCCGGACCAATGAGCACGCCGGCCATCAGGTAACCGACCAGGGCCGGCAGCTTCAGACGTACAGCAATAAAGCCCAGGATCAGGGCAAATCCGAAAGCGGCGGCAATCGTGGTAATCAAGGTAACACTATGAGGCATCTGTTTTTTCCCGTAATCGATTGCCGGGCTATCGCCCCGCTACGCTCAACGTCCCCAGGCGGCTACGAAGTGACCGGCGAACTCATGTTGTTGCCCTCCAGGTAAGCCATGCCAATATTGTCCCTGGCGAAGGCTTGATAGTTCAGGAGTCCGGTCCGCGCCGAAGCCGAGCAGGACTTCGTGGATGCCCACGGCCGCTGTCGCCGCCGCGATAAATGATTCAACTGTTGCCTGACGTCGCAGCCCGCCGCTGTAGTACGTCACCTTGTCATCGCCGATCTGATCCAGACAGGTGATGGCCAGCCGGGGAGTGAGCGACAATGCCGGAAACCGCTGGGCATCGGCCAGATCCTCGGCAATAGCGCGCTGGAGCAGGTCCAGATCGAGCCAGGCGAACCGTAATGTTCCCTGATAGGCATTCGGAACGTTGGTGGCGTCGATCACGCCGGGATAGGGTTTTTCCGGTAACTCATGCAGTAGCGGACCCGCGCCATGCCGGGTTAGATAGGCGCGCGTCGCGTAGGTGACTTCAAGCCGCGTCAAATTCAACTCCCCCGCCAGAGCCAGCACATTGCGCAACCCGGTATTCGAGCGGGTGACATGCGGGAAAAAGCCGCGATCCTGATCGAGCAACAGACCTTGGGCGCCCTCGAACAGCAGATGTCGTCCGCGCGTTGCCGCCTGAATGTCGGCTGCCGTCGCCAACTGAAGAAAGCGGCGCGCGTCTTCGACGTAGTGCTCCAGAATGGCATCTGACAAAAACAGATCGGCGTTCCGGGCGAAGGCGGCGGCGAATCCCAGCCGAGCAAGCCGGGCGGGCGCATATTTGCGGCGGATGGCATCCAGCTTCGCCGCCAGCGCCGACCGATCCGCCAAATCCGCGACGGTTAGCGTGTAAGCCGGCGTCAGATTGCGCTCAATGGTCTCGCCGAAGCCGACGCCGCAACTGCCATGCCGATCCCCTCCCCGTTCCCGTTCGACGATCTGATTGATCATCATGTCGTAAGGCGTCGTCACCGGGCTTTGTGGATCGACATAAACCACCGGTTCCACGCCCTTGGCCGCCAAGGTTTCCATTTCCTTGAGAAACAGAATCGGATTGGACACGAAAAACCGCGACAGGAAGGTGGCGGCGTCGGCAAACGCGCCGCTGCCGACGTGGCTGAAAACGTGGCGCAAGCCGTCCGGCGTCACCACCGTATGGCCGGCCTGCGCCCCGCCGTTGAACCGTATCACGATCCCATCGCGGCCCACTTCCGCCGCGTAATAGTCGGTCACCCGGCCCTTGCCTTCGTCGCCGAACTGGGCGCCGATCACAACTCGGGCGGTCTGTTGCCAACGCATCGCTATCTCCTCCGTCCCCCTCGCCCTTTGGGAGAGGGGTCAGGGGTGAGGGAAAGCAATCAAAATCGCACGACCCCGGCGCTGCCAGTTCGGGCCGGTCCCAGCCCGCCCACGGCGCGTTGCACCACCAGCGCGGTCTGTTTCGACCAGCTTTTGACGACCCGGTCCCGGTCGCGGCCCTCGTTGACCTCAATGGCGGAAACGATCACCTCCGCCAGCTTGGTGTGGTCGGACAGGCCGATCACCCGCTGCCCGAGCAACTCGGTCCAGCGATTCCGCACGCCGCGCGGATCGTGGCGGGCGTGCGAGCCTTCCTCCACGATGACGTGAAAGACGTGGTACATGCGGCCGACCAGCGTCAGCAACTCGCGGGAATCGAAGTCCCGTTGCGGCCGGTCGCCGAGGAAGCGGGCGATGGCGGCGGCCGGCAAATCCAGCGGCGGCTCCTCGTCGCCCACCGTGAACAGATAGCCTTTCTTCCCGCGCTTCTCGAAGCAGTCGATGGCCGTATGCATGGCCGCGAAGTACCACGGCAGGTTGTAGGACTCGCACGAGTTACCACCGCCACCCTTTTCCAGCCACAGCTTTTCGAGTTGCTTGGCGATGCGGATGTCGGCCTCGAACTGGGTCGCCTGCAACGGCGCCCGGTCGTAGAGCACGTCGCCGATGCCCATGCACAGAATGTGCGGGTCGGAGACCGGCTTGCGGGCCAGGATTTCCTCGACCATCGTGCCGAGGCCCTTGCGGGCCAGCGTGTCGGCGATCATGCCCATCGATCCGGTCACGTCCAGCCCGACGATGATGGCGGTCGATTCCGGGTTGAGATCCGAATCGCGCGATTCCCGTAGCGCGACTCCGAGTGGATTCAAGTCCTTGTCGATTCCACGCGCCGCAAACACGGCGTCCGTGGTTTTGCCGGCGGTCGAAGCGGCGTAAGCGCCCCAATCGGTGGGGTCCCAACGAGCAGTACCCATGGCGTTCTCCTTCTTGGTTGGCGTTGGTCTTTACTCCCCTCGCCCTTTAGGAGAGGGGTAGGGGGTGAGGGCCTCAGTACAAATCCTCGGCCGATACATCCAGCTTCACGAACCGGCGTTCGCCGAAGCTGTCCTTCAACACCCGGTTCATCCAAATCTGGTAATCGCGGACGGCGGAACCGCCCGCCGGCAGGCACAACCAGTCGAGCATCGGTTGCGGCGCCGCCTTCTCGCGCGCCAGCCGCGCTCCGGTCGCGTCGCCCAGCAGTTCCCGGCCCAGTGCCCGGATCAGTTCCAGGTCGGTCCGAATGTCGCCACAGCGGCGGTCCATCACGTCGAGCGGCGCATACTGGACGGTGGCGGCCGGCGCGGCCCGCATCCGCTCGCCCTGCCGCACCGCGTACCACCAGCCTCCGAGCAGGGCGCCGGCGTGCTGCGGCGGCGAAACGAACCAGGTGTCGGCCAGGATGGCGTTGTGCGCCAGCCGCGCGTAATCCAGGTAGCACGCCAGATTGAGCAGCGAACTGACGATCCAGGCGACATGGCGGGCATCCAGCCGACCGCCGCAGTGGTCGAGCAGGTCGCGCAGCAACACCAGATCCGGCGTTTTCCGCAGCACCAGCACCCGGCTGTCCTCGGTCTCGAAGTGGCGAACGCTTTCCGGTAGATAGCGCCCGACTTCCGCCGCCATGCGGGCGTTGGCGCAAGGCAGGCGGTCGATGGCTCGGAGCGCGTTCTGGAACAGGTCGGCATGTTCTTTCGCGACGACGTAGGCCACGATCTCGTTGCCGACGAACTGCCGGCCCAGCTCGAACTCGCGCTCCCTGCGGTAGCGAATTTGGTAGGTCGCGCCATCCGTTGCCCGCAGCACCAGCAGGCCCGGCGTTTGCCAGATGCCGCCTCGCAGTTTCCGAACCGCCGCGTCGTACAGCCGGGTGAGGTGCTGGAACACCGCGGTGGTTCCGACGTCCGGGCACCGATCCGGATGCCAGAGCGACGCCAGTGCCCGAAATTCCTGTTTCGCGGTGTCTTCGTCGCCGGTGAACAGGCGCTCCGGCTCGGAAGGCCGGATGGCGAGCAGCGCCTCGGCGGATAATGCGGTCACGTTGTTCATAGCCACCTCCATGGGCGCAGAGATTAACAGACTTAATTGTTTTTTGCAAATAACAATTAAAAATATTTTTAGTGGACACCCATTATCGAAAGTCCATACAATGATTTTTGTTATTTATTAATAACATCAAACAACGATGGAGACCCGCGCGTGGAACCGGCTTATCCGCAACCCTTGGTGATGGTGGACACGGCGCTATTCACCATTCGCGACGAGCGCCTGTGCCTGATTCTAACCCGGCGCAAGGAACCGCCGTTCGAGGGGCTGCTCGCCCTGCCGGGCGGCTTCGTGCATGTCGAGGAAGACGCCGATACGGAAATGGCGGCCCGGCGGGTGATTCGGAGCAAGATCGGCTTCGACGCGCCTTACCTGGAGCAGTTGTTCACCTTCTCCGGCGCGGCCCGCGATCCGAGAGGGTGGTCGGTCAGCATCGTTTACTACGCGCTGATCCCGGCATCCCTGCTGGATCGGAGCCAGGCCGCCGAAGTATGTCCGGCCGATGCCTTGCCGCCCCTCCCCTTCGATCACCAGCAAATCGTCGCCAAGGCAGTGGAACGGCTGCGCGGGAAAGCGACCTATTCATCCCTGCCGGCCTTTCTGCTACCGGCGGAATTCACGATGAACGACTTGCACCGGATTTACGAGCAGACCATCGGCGCCCGTCTGGACAAGGCGTCCTTCCGGCACAAGATTTTGGAGCAGGACATCATCGAGGAGATACCGAACCAATTCCGCACTGGCGCGCACCGTCCGGCCCAGCTTTACCGGCTATCCAGCAAGGTGCTCACGGCGTTCGAGCGGAAGATATAGCGCTCCTATTTGATTTGTGGAATCGCCGCTTCGAACCACCCCGGCGCTACGCGCCACCCCACCTTGTCCAAGGAGGGGAAATTCCACAACCTGTGTAGGAGCGCTATGTAAACCTCCTTTCTGCTCAAATTCGCAGTTGCTTTCCGCGACGATGGCATCAACACCGAGCCCGTTTTTTTCGAGTCGCCGTCAGGAGAAAAAGAAGGCTGGTGGATAGCAACGCCCGGCTGCCAGGCCAATCTAACCCGCCCACAAGCATCCAGCAGTCCAATACGAACCGCTACCCGCGCCATGGCATCCCCTCTGAGTGGAAGCCGTCGTCGCCCAGTTCGGCATCACCGGCCAAGCTGTTGTTGTTATTGACCATCAGCGCCGTCCCTACCGACAATCGCACGCACCAGGTTCGGGTTCCGCCACTGGCATAACGCATGCAAATCACGTCGGGACTGCGACCGATTTCGTGCGATCCCCGCGCCAAACGGTCTATCCCAACCCAACAAGACGGCGGTGGAGATCGAACGATGGCGATTCAAGCAAAAGCAAAATGGTCGATGGTCGCGGCCCTTGGTTTAGTTCTTGGCGGTGTCGGACCGGGCGCGCTGGCGACCGGCGGCTGGGTCTCTTCCTCCACCGTGGCTCATACCGAAGTCGCCGAAGCGTCGCTGGAATCTAATGGCGTGGATACCAGAACGGACGTCGCATACGCCAGCGAGCCGGGCGCTGACAGCTACGATCCCTATACCTGCGCCGCCGCTTACGGCGATACATTTTGCGCCGCGTTCGAACGTTGCATGGCCGCGCATGGCTTTAGCGCGTGCTACGAACGGTTTAGCCAGTAGGCGCCTGCTTCTATCCATCGTGGCTGGCGATTTGGGCCTCAACCGTCACCGGATGGCCCAGCAGCCGAGCCATCAACCGCGCGGCTGGTTCGGGAGCGCCGCTGGTGAAGTAGCGCTCGCCGCCAACCGCGCGACCATCCGCCAGCAGGTTCCCGGCTTCCAGCCGGCGACGCAACTGCTGGGCCACCGCCGGACTGGGATCGAGAATGGCCACGTTCGGGCCGGCCAGTCGCTGAATCAATGGGATCAGGAACGGGTAATGAGTGCAGCCCAGCACCAGGGTATCGGCGCCTTGGGCCAGCAACGGTTCCAGATAACGCTCCAGCAGGGCGCGGGGGCGCGGGCCGCTCAACTCCCCATGCTCGACGCAATCGGCCAGGCCGGGGCAGGGCTGCACCATCACCCGCGCCCGGTGGCCGTGCTGATCGAGCAGGGCGGCAAACTTGTCGCTGCGGACGGTATTGCCGGTGGCCAGGATGCCGACCACGCCAGAACGGGTCTCGGCCACGGCGGGTTTGAGCGCCGGTTCGATGCCGATGATCGGGATGCTGAAATGCGCCCGCAGCCGGGCGATGGCCGCCGCCGTCGCGGTGTTGCAGGCCACCACCACCGCCTTAACGCCCTGCTCCAACAGGAACTCGGTGATGGCGACCGAGCGCCGGACGACGAACTCGGCTGGCTTGTTGCCGTAGGGCGCATGACCCGAATCCGCTACGTACAGCAGCGCCTCATGCGGCAGGTCGGCGCGAATCCGCCGAAACACCGACAGCCCGCCCACTCCGGAATCGAATACGCCGATGGGCTGGTTGCGATGACCATCCGCCATTGACTCGAATCGTCCTCGATAGGAATGGTGGTATTCGCGCCAGCACCGCCAGCGGCCGACGTCTACTCGCCGGTCGCGAACAGCCGGGCGATCCGTTCCTGAATCGCCGCCGCCGCCGCCCGGGGATCCGGCGCCTGGCGGATGGGCCGGCCGACCACGATATGATCGGCGCCGTTCAGGAAGGCGTCTTCGACGTCCATCGTGCGCTTCTGATCATCCGCCGGGCGGTTCAGCACCGGGCGGATACCGGGGGTGATGATCAGCAGCTTCTCGCCCAGATGCTCGCGCAGAGCGGCCGCTTCCAGCCCCGATGAGATGACCCCCCGGCAGCCGATGTCCAGCGCCCGCCGCGCCCGCGACAGCACCAGGGTCCTGGGATCGCAGGCGAAGCCCAGATCGTCGAGATCGGCCTGATCCAGACTGGTCAGGGCGGTCACCGCCAGGATGCCCAGTTCGCCGCCGCTTTCCCGCGCCGCGTCCACCGCCGCCCGCAGGATGGCGTCGTTACCGTGAACGGTGGTGAAGGCGGCGCCGTGGGGCGCGAGCTGGCGCACGGCCGAACGGACCGTTTCCGGCACGTCGAAGAACTTGAGATCGACGAACACCTTCTTGCCGCG
This sequence comes from Candidatus Contendibacter sp., assembly GCA_049290615.1. Taxonomy (GTDB): domain Bacteria; phylum Pseudomonadota; class Gammaproteobacteria; order Competibacterales; family Competibacteraceae; genus Contendibacter. Next base: position 23,734 of record JBATNZ010000215.1, on the reverse strand, counting down.
GGCGCGCAGCCACTCGATCAGCTCGAAATAGCCGCCGGCCATGAACAGTTCCAGGCCGATCTTGTAGAAGCGCACCGCGTCGCCCAAGGTCTCGACCAGTTCCCTGGCCGCTGCTGGACCGGGCACGTCCAGGGCGAAAATCAGCCGTTCGGCCGAGGGGATGGGTTTGCTCGAAAGCAAGGCGCGTAAACGCTCCATGACAGTCTCCCGTTGATTGATTCCTAAATAGGGCCGTTCCCGATCAAAGCCCCGGGAACCGTGGTCTAGCGCACAGTCCAGAACCGGTTCGAAATGGTAGCATGACGACCGAAATTTCACTGTCCACTAACGGGGTGAATGATGACTCACTTGATCTTGCGTGATGCGCGCGTGGCGTCCGGGCGCGGACCAGTACGGAATTTCTGGCGGTTTATCGCCGGACTGGTCATTCTGGGACTCGGGCTGACCCGTGGCGGCTGGGCCGAGGAAACGGCGCTGGATCGCTATGTCGCCAAGCCGGATTCCAATTATTCATACAGGCATTACCACACCCAGGAAAGAGCTGCCTACGCCATCTATTTTCTCGAAATGACCTCCCAGCAGTGGCGCTCCGCCAGCGAGGTGGACCGTCCCCTGTGGACGCACGAGGTCGCGCTGGTCATTCCGCGCTTTGGACTCGACAGCACCGATACGGCGATTCTGGTGATCGGCGGCGGCAGCAACGGCGGTACGCTGATGACCGAGATCAACGACGCCGTGGGCGCGGCGGCGCTAGCGACGGGCGCGGTGCTTGCCTTGGTCAATCAGGTGCCGAATCAACCGCTGTACTTCACCGACGAAGCGGGAAAGGGGCGCAAGGAGGATGAAATCCTGGCCTACAGCCTGGACAAGGCGCTGGACACCGGCGATCCGGAATGGCCGGTGCATCTGGCGATGACCAAGGCCACCGTTCGCGCCATGGACACGGTGCAGACCTTCGCGGCCAGCAAGGGCGTACACATCAAAAACTTTCTGGTGCTGGGCGGCTCCAAGCGCGGCTGGGCCACCTGGCTGACCGCTGCCGTGGACCCGCGGGTCAAGGCCATCATTCCGGCCTCGATCGACATGCCCAACCTGGGCCAGCAATTCATCCATCATTGGGAAGCCTACGGCTTCTACGCGCCGGCGCTGAACGACTATGTGGAGTTTAACCTGCCGTGCCGGGTGCAGACGCCGGCGGGCAAGGCGATGTTGCAGGTGGTGGACCCCTACACCTACCGCGACCGCTACACCATGCCCAAGCTGATTCTCAACTCCACCGGCGATCAGTTTTTCGTCACCGACTCCTCGCGGTTTTACTACGCCGATCTACCGGGTCCCAAGTGGCTGCGCTATGCGCCGAACACCGATCACAAACAGAGCGAGGACGTGATCATCGAAGCGCTGTCGTGGATCGACGACATTCTGGACAACAAGACCAGTCCCCAGATCGACTGGGCGATAGCCGAAAACGGCCTCATCTGGATCTGGCCCTCGGCCAAGCCCAAGGCAGTGAAGCTGTGGCAGGCGACCAATCCCGGCGCGCGCGATTTCCGACTGGAATCGCTGGGTCCGGTCTGGACCAGTCAGGATCTGATGTCCTGGGAGCCCACTATTCTATCGTCGCTTCCCGCGGGAGATGGCCTTCAGGAACTGGCGCCGATGCCCAACGGTTCCTACGTCGGCGTGGTGTCGCAACCGTCCACCGGCTGGAAGGCGTTCATGATCGAGGCGACCTTTGATACCGCCGGGGTGCTCGAACCCGATCAGGTCTACAGCACCGGCGTGCAGATCATTCCCGACACGCTGCCGTATGCCGGCACGGCCTGCCGGTGAACGCGGGATCAAGACCGCTGCTTGAGTTCCCGCCGCAGCACCTTCCCGGCCGCCGAGATCGGCAACGCCGCCACGAATTCAACGTGGCGCGGAATCTTGTAACGGGCCAGGCAGTCGCCGAGGTGCGCCAATAGCTCCTCGGCGCTAGCCGCCTGGTCCGGTTTGAGCACCGCATAGACCTTGCCGACCTCGCCCCATTTGGGGTCCGGGACGCCGACCACCGCGCACTGGAATACGGCCGGATGCCGGTACAGCGCCGCTTCGATTTCCGCCGGATAGACGTTCTCGCCGCCGGAAATGAACATGTCCTTGAGCCGGTCCACGATGTAGAAGTACCAGTCCTCGTCGTGGCGGGCCAGGTCGCCGGTATGGAACCAGCCGTCGGCGTCGATCACTTCCGCCCAGGCGGCGGCGTTGTTGAAGTAGCCGGAGGCGATGCTGGGACCTTTGAGCACCAGTTCGCCCACCTCGTTTGGCCCCAGTGGGCGGTTGTCCGGGCCGACAATGCGCGCGTCGATATAGAAATTGGGCCGGCCAATGCTGCCAGCCTTGCGGATAGCGTCCTCTGGGGCCAGCGCGAACAGACCCGGTCCGAATTCGGTCATGCCGAAACCCTGCTTGAAGCGGATGCCCTTCTCGCGGGTGTACTGCTCCACCAGCGGCACCGGCAACGGCGCGCCACCGCTGGTGCAAAAGCGCAGCGAACTCAGATCGGCGTCCGCCCAGGCCGGGGTTTGAGTCAGCATCTGATACATCGCCGGCACCGCCGCGAAGATGGTGGCTTTCTCCCGCTCGATCAGCCGCAGCACCCGTTCCGGGTCAAAGCGTTTCAGCAACACCGTGGTTCCGCCCATGATGACCTGCGGCAGGGTGTAGACGAACAGTCCGCCGACATGGAACATCGGGAACACGTTCAGGTATACGTCGCCGCGTTCCACATCGTGAATGACCGAGTTGAGGCAATTCCAGGCAATCTGGCGGTGGCTGATCCGCGCGCCCTTGGGCAGGCCGGTGGTGCCGCCGGTAAAAACAATGGCGGCGATGTCCTCCTCAACCAGCGTCTCGCAAACGCAGGGCGCAACCGGCGCGGCGTCCAGCAGGTCGCCGAAATGCAGACTGCCGGGAAGGCCGGTCCCGTTCAGGTGAATCCAGTGGCGCACCGGGCTTTCCTCGTGCGCCAGTTGAGCGACGCTCTCCTCGAACGCATCGTCGTAGACCAGCACGGTCGGAGTAACCTCGGCCAGAATTTGTTGCAACTCGCGCCAGTGCAGTCGCCAGTTCAGCGCGGTATGAATCGCGCCCAGCTTGCCGCAGGCGAACAGAACATCCAGATGCTCGACCCCATCCAGCGCTAGCATCGCCACCCGGTCGCCCTGGCCGATGCCGGCGGTTTCGCGCAACCAGTTGGCCAGCCGGTTGGCTCGTTCGTTCATCTGGGCGAAGCTGAGCCGCAATTCCGGGGTTTTGCCCGCGTCCACGATCGCCAGCGTCTCCGGGCTGTAGATCGCCCGCCGGCCAAGATAGTCGCCAATGTGCATAACGTTCGGTTCCTTATTAGCGAGGGATTAGCGTAGGGCGGATGAGGCGCGAAGCGCCACGGTCCGCCGCGGGTCACTGACCAGCTTGGCAGTATCGTTCATCTCTGCTTACAATGCAGGCTGTGTTCCACGGATTCCAGCAAGCAATGTCCTCAGACCCCGAACCTCCTTCGCGTCGTCGCCCGGCGACGCCGCGAATTTCCATCCTCCCGCCTGTTTTCGCCCCGCCATTCCCCCCGCTCATCGGCTGCTTGCCGGAGAATCGCCCATTCGATTTTCCGCCGCCGTCCTTCGCGTCGCTGAATCGAAAGCAGGATCGCTGTTATGGAATGGATCGCTGATCCCACGGTCTGGGTCGGTCTGGCGACTCTGGTGGTGCTGGAGATCGTTCTCGGCATCGACAACCTGATCTTCATCGCCATCCTCGCCGACAAGCTCCCACCCGCCGAGCGCGACCGGGCGCGGGTGGTCGGCCTGATCCTGGCGCTGGTGATGCGCCTGGCGCTGTTGGCCAGCATCTCCTGGCTGGTCACCCTGACCATGCCCCTGTTCACCGTCTTCAACCAGCCCTTCTCCGGTCGAGACCTGATTCTATTCGTCGGCGGCCTGTTCCTGCTGTTCAAGGGCACCATGGAGCTGCATGAACGGCTGGAGGGCGGCGACGAGGACCACGGCGGATCGAAGTTGTACGCCGGGTTCTGGCCGGTGGTGGCGCAGATCGTGGTTCTGGACGCGGTGTTTTCCCTCGATGCGGTGATCACCGCCGTCGGCATGGTCAAGCACCTGCCGGTGATGATGGCGGCGGTAATCATTGCCATCGGATTGATGATCGTCGCCAGCAAACCGCTGACCCGATTCGTCAACGCCCACCGCACCGTGATTATTCTCTGCCTGGGTTTCCTGTTGATGATCGGCTTCAGTTTGGTGGCCGAGGGTCTCGGTTTCCAGATTCCCAAGGGCTACCTGTACGCCGCCATTGGTTTCTCGGTGCTGATCGAAGTCTTCAACCAGTGGGCGCAGTTCAACCGCCGCCGGTTTCTGGCCGGCAAGCGTCCGCTGCGGGAACGCACCGCGGAGGCGGTGTTGCGGCTGCTGGGCGGCCGCGCGGAATCGGCCGAGGTGGGCGAGGAGGTGGCGGCGCTGGCGGGCGGCGTCGGCAGCAAATCCTTCGTATTCCACTCCACCGAACGCGCCATGATTCGAAGCGTGCTGAATCTGGGCGAGCGGCCCATTCCCGCGCTGATGACTCCGCGCCTCGACATCGTCTGGCTGGATCTGGAGGCGACCACCGAAGAATTGCGCGAAACCCTGCGGCAAAATCCTTACAGCCGCTATCTGGTTTGTCGGGGCGAGCTGGATGAAATCGAGGGCGTGGTGGAGGGGCGCAATTTGCTGGTCCAGGCGCTCGCCGGCGAGCCTTTGGATTTGGGCGCGGTGCTGCGCGAGCCACTCCTCGTCCACGAGGGCATGAATGCCTTGCAGGTGCTGGAGCAACTCCGCCAGAACCCCATCCCCATGGCGGTGGTGATGGACGAATACGGCGGGGTGGAAGGCATCGTCACCGCCGCCGACATCCTGGCGGCCATCGCCGGCGAGCTGGCCGATACCGCCGATGCCGAAGCTCCCGAAGTGGTGAGGGAGAGCGAGGGCGTGTGGTTGCTGGATGGCGGCCTGCCGCTGGAGGAAGTACGGGAGGTGCTCGACCGCGCGGATATCGCGCGCGGGGACGGCTATCACACGCTGGCCGGGCTGGTGCTCAACCAGTTGGGGCAGATTCCCTGTGGCGGCGAAACCTTTACGCTGGAAGGCTATCAGTTCAAGGTCGTGGGCATGGACGGGCATCGAATCAGCCAAGTGCGGGTCTGCCGCGGCACGGAATCCGAGGTCGCCCCGACCGCAGGCGAACCGATCCAAACCGCTGAATTGTCCTCTCCCCTGGGAAAAGGGGGGGAAGAGAATGGGCTATAGATACCGCCAGTACAGATAGCCCGGTAGCTTGGGTTGCGGCGAAGCGGAAACCCAGCGTTCCGCGACCCCATGCTGGGATTGCACTGTCGATCCATCCCAGCCTACGGTTCTACGGTCGTCGCGGCGGCACAGCACAAAGCGAAAGAGGAGGCTCGGGAGAGGACTCCCCATTCCCTCTCAAGCACCCGAGAACCCCATGGGGGAACAGGTGACGGCCGGGAGATTCACCGTGTTGGCCGAGCCTTGAAACTTAGATATCCCAGCCCCTCAGAAAATTCAACATCAACTCATGCCCCAAGTTCATCCCGATGTCCTTCGTGCTGGCGATCCGGCCACGCTCCAAGCCGCCGAGGCGTTGGTTAAGGCGCTGACCGTGCCGGATTGGGGGATTAAAAACTTTCAAGTGGGGAAAATGACCCGGAAGCTGGAAGTGGGTCTATCTCTTTATGCGTCGGTCTCCGAAGTCCAGCAGGTACTTGATGCAATCAAAAATAAACAGCCCTTGGATGGCCGAGTGATTCACTACGTGAAGCGGCGTTTTTTGGAGCAGGAAACGATGAATGTGCCTAGCGATCTGGATCGGTGGTTTGAAAATGTACTGTCCGATCCAAATGCCAAAGTGATGATCCCGAAGCCTGACCCCAACAGTCGCTATGTGGTGTATTCTGATCAGCATCATCTGCTGGCAGTCATCGAAAGAAACGGGCAGCGCGTTAGCGCGCACGATCATGATGGACTTGATGTGGGAGATACGTGGTGTCTACTGAGCGACCTTCTGCTTTAACGTGCTATAAAGCCTCGGTCATTCAAGGATTGCCTGAAGGGGTTGTGCCGGGCCTGCGCGAGCAGCGCCAGCGCGTCGCCCAACAGTCTTGGGATGAACAACAACTCGCCGCGCTTCGGTATGCGGATGAGTTTTTGCTGGAAACTCTAGCCGATGACACGGAAACGGATTTACCGGCCGAGTTATTGCGCGATGACCCTGCACACCCACTCGCCCAGTGGTGGTGGCACTTGGGCAAACTCCGCGCCGGCGCCTACCCGGCGGAGCTATTGCCGCCACATTTGCGGGCGATCTACCAGCCCGCCAAACGCCAAGCCGCGTGACCTTGAAAATCCAGTAGCCCGGTAGTAGCCCGGTAGCTTGGGTTGCGGCGAAGCGGAAACCCAGCTCAGGTTGGGATGCAAGCTTTGGCGCTGGTGGTGGATACGGTTTAGCGCCGGGTGTGGGGTCAAGGCGCTCGATCCATCTCATCATGAGGCGCAACGCGCCGCAAAATGGCTGTTGCTCCTTCAATCTCAAACGAAAGCTTGTAGTTTCCGGTGACATGAAGGGTGTAGATGTCGGGGCGGCGATAGCCCTTCAGCTTCTCAAAGGCCAGGCCAGGAGGGCGCGGGTTCTTCAGTAAGCCCTTCAACTTCTCATTGGTTCGTTCCTGAAGTTCGAGAGTCAGTTTGCCGTAGTCGCGGGTGAACCGTTTCGTGCGCTGGATTCGCGTCAGTGAGACGCCTCCCGCGCCGACCTGAGTCATCAGGCGGCATCTCGCTTGAGCGCCGCAATAAGGTCTTCCGCCGATTCAAAGCTGTCCTCCATGACGGGCGACACGTCGGCGTCATGCTCCAAAACCCATGTCCGCGCCAACCCTAAATCACGGTGATAGGCCGTCAATATCTGTACCGTCCACCTTGCCAGCCAGCGATTCCCTAAAGACAACAGCGAATGAAGGTGCTGGCGCTGGGCGATAATCAATTGTTGCACCGACTGCTGCAAAGCGAGCAACTGATCACTCAAGAGGTCGTCGGGATCAATCTCCAAGACGGGCGTGGTGTGAACCCGATGCTGAATGGATGCCAACAAATCTCGTCCTTCGCGACGCATCCGTTTAGCGACCAACCACGCGCTGACTTGCAAGCTCGCTCCGTCATAGGCCAATGCCCCTAGCTCCAGCATGACCCGTGTTTCGTGGGTCAATCGTTCGATTTCCGCCGATGGGCGATCCGCTAATGCGGTCATGGCGTACTCCTAAGAGAGTTCCAATATGGAGAGTATAGCGCCGTCCCTGGCGCTGGTGGCAGATACGGTCTGATAGAGGCTGTGCCGGGAATTGTGCGGATAGTCCTACACACACATGACGCCTGCTGGACACCTATGAACAAAGCGCGCGCGGCCTACGCGGTTAAGATTTTGAATTAATTGGCAATGTAGTTTAGAGTCATTCCGACCACGAAATCCGCCGCTGGCCAACTCGCTAGCCGGGGATTACGGCACTGCTCCACCGATGCGCGGGCCGTCTCGTCGGGCACGGGTTCGCTGGTAGTGGGATGAATCCGATAGGTTTGCCCGTCCCAACGGCTCAGCGGCTGCCCGGCCTCGTTCAGAAGCCGATCCACAGCACCAGTTCGGCAATCGCGGCGGCGCGCGGATTTACCTCCAGCCCCAGCAACTGATGCGGGTCCACCGCCACCCCGGCCAGTTCCAGCCCGGTCGGCGGAGACGACTGCGGTAAAAAGTTTTCCCCCCATCCCCACCTTCCCCCGCAAGAGGGAAGGGGTCAAACCGCACAGAACTTAACAGCTCTACTTTGTCGAGGGGAGATGGGCGGCCTCAGATCTCGACCAGCGTGCCCAGCTCGACGACGCGGTTGGTGGGAATACGGAAGAAGTCAGTGGCGCTCTGCGCGTTTCGCAGCATCCAAATAAAATAAAGTTCGCGCCACAACATCATCGGCGGCGCCAGCTTGGGCACCACCACCTCCCGGCTAAGGAAGAACGAGGTTTTGTCGAGGTCGAACGCCAAACCTTTCCCGCCGCACAACTCAAGGGCCTTTGGAATGTCGGGCTGTTCCATGAAGCCATAGCGCATGAATACCCGGTAGAAGCTTTGGCCGAGGTCGACGACTTCGACCCGATCCGATTCGGCAACGTGGGGTATTTCGGCGGTGAGGACGGTGACCAGCACGTTGCGGGCGTGCAGCACCTCGTTATGCTTGATGTTGTGCAGCAGCGCCGAGGGCGCCCCATCGGGTCGGCTGGTGAGATAAACGGCGGTGCTGCTGACCCGCGTCAAGGGCCGATTCTCAATCGAGTGGATGAACTGATCGAGAGGCATGGTCAGGTTGCCCATCTCCTTGAACAGGAGCCGCCGACCGCGCCGCCAGGTGGTCAGCGTGGTGAAGGACGCCAGGCCCATCGCCAAGGCAAACCAGCCACCCTGACCGATCTTGAGCGCGTTGGCGGAGAAGAACACCGCGTCAATCAGCAAGAGTGCTCCGAGCAAGGGCAACGCGAACCAGGGGTTCCAGCGCCAGGCCAGCAGCACGACGAAAGACACCAGGATCGTGCTGATCAGCATCGTGCCGGCGACCGCGATTCCGTATGCCGCGGCAAGATTGCTCGATGACTGGAAGCCGAACACCAGCGCGATGACCGCAAGATAGAGGGTCCAGTTGGTGAACGGAACGTAGATTTGTCCGGCCTCCATGTGGGAGGTATGGACGATCCTCATTCGCGGCAGATAGCCGAGTTGGACGGCTTGTCGCGCTACCGAGAACGCCCCCGAGATCACCGCTTGCGAGGCGATCACCGTGGCGGCGGTGGCGAGCACCACCATGGGCACCAGCGCCCAGCCCGGTGCGAGCAGGTAGAACGGACTCTGGATCGTGCTCGGATCAGTGAGCAGCAGAGCGCCCTGTCCGTAGTAGTTCAGCACCAAGGCCGGTAGCACGAAAGCGAACCAGGCGACGCGGATCGGGAACTTACCGAAATGCCCCATATCCGCGTAAAGCGCCTCGCCTCCCGTGACGGAGAGAAAGATGGCGCCGAGCGCCAGAAAGCTTTGCCACGGATTGCCGGCGAGAAACTCGACGGCGTATATCGGGTTCAGGGCCAATAGCACCTGCGGCGCCTGCACGATGCTGATGACTCCAAGTACCGCCAGAACGACAAACCACAGACACATCACCGGCCCGAACAGCATACCCATGGCGGCCGTGCCATACCGCTGAATCCAGAACAGGCCGGTTAGGACTACGGCGGTGATCGGCAGCACATACTCCTTGAATTGCGGCGCGATCACTTCCAGCCCCTCGACCGCGCTGAGCACCGAGATGGCCGGCGTGATCATGCTATCCCCGTAGAACAGCGCGGCGGCGAAGATGCCGAGCATGGTCACGAACCAGGTGGTGTGCGAATTCTTGGTCAACTCCATCACGCGGGCGAGCAGGGCCAAGCTTCCGCCTTCGCCCCGGTTGTCGGCGCGCATGATGATGGCCACATACTTCAGGGTGACCAGCGCCATGATGGTCCAGAAGATCAGCGACAGCACGCCGAGGATGCTGGCTGGCTCCACCGCCATGGGGTGGTGCCCGGCGAAGGTTTCCTTGAGCGCGTAGAGCGGGCTGGTGCCGATATCCCCAAAAACAACCCCAATCGCACCGACGATCAGCGCCGACGGGCTGCTTTTATTCTCATCTGCGGACATGGCGTTGTTCTCTATTATGTGGTTGTTTGAATTCGTCTGTTCCGCGTCCATCGTCGAAACAGACGATGATGCGATGCATCATAAATGGCGACTGAGCCAGAATCAATTGGTTTGCAACTGGGCTGTTTCATGCAAGTCACCGCCGGCCAAAGTGCGGTTCAAAAACAGTACAAAATCGCCTCTCGGCGCCGGCGAGGGCCAGAGCGAGGAAAGCGGGTACCGGCTTACAGCTCCACTTGCGTACCCAGTTCGACCACCCGGTTGTACGGGATACGGAAGAAATCCATCGGGCGGGTCGCGTTGCGGAACATGCTGGCGAACAGTTTTTCGCGCCACAGCGCCATCCCGGGCCGGTCAGTGGGAATCAGCGTCGCCCGGCCCAGGAAGAAGGTAGTGTCCATCATCTCGAAACTCAGCCCGTGCGGTTCGCACAGCGCCAGCGCGCGCGGCAGGTCGGGGTTTTCGGTGAAGCCGTAGCGGACGACGATCCGCCAAGCATTGTGCCCCAGGGCATGCACGGTCACTCGTTCCTGATCCTCCACCCGCGGGATCTCCTCGGTCGTCACGGTCATCAGCGCCAGGCGTTCATGCACCACCTTGTTATGCTTCATATTGTGCAGCAGGGCATTCGGTACGCCATCGGGGTTGCTGGTCAGAAACACCGCTGTACCCGGCACCCGTAAGGTGGAGCCTTGGGTGAGGCTTTGCAGGAATAAATTCAACGGCATGGCGTTCTCGCGCAGCCGCTGATCCAGCAGCACGCGCCCGTCCTTCCAAGCGAACATCAGGATATAAACCGTCGCCCCAATCAGCAGGGTGATCCAGCCGCCATGCCCGATCTTGAGCGCGTTGGCGGAGAAGAACGACAGGTCCACCATCAGGAAGAACACGATTCCCAACCCCAACTTGAACCTGTTCCAACCCCATGCTTGCCGCGCCAGCACCAGGACCAGAATCGTGGTGATGACCATTGTGATCGCCACCGCGATCCCGTAGGCGGACGCCAGATTGGACGAAGTCTGGAAACCAAGCACCAAGCCAATGACGGCCAGTAGCAAAGCCCAGTTGGCGGCGGGCACGTAAATCTGGCCGATGGCCTGTTCCGAGGTATGGCGAATCGCGATGCGCGGACAGTAGCCGAGTTGTACCGCCTGCCGGGTAAGAGAAAACACCCCGGAAATCACGGCCTGTGAGGCGATCACTGTCGCCAGCGTGGACAGAATCACCATCGGATACAGCATCCAGGATGGCGCCAGCAGATAAAACGGATTAGTAACCGCCGTCGGATCGTGCAATAGCAGCGCGCCTTGGCCGAGATAGTTGAGCAGGATGGCGGGCAGCACCAGGGTAAACCAGGCCAGCCGGATCGGGCGCTGGCCAAAATGACCCATGTCGGCGTACAGCGCCTCGCCGCCGGTCATCGCCAGGAACACCGCGCCCAGCACCATAAAGCCGTGCCAGTGATTGACCGTGAAGAAATGCACCGCATATCCGGGATTGAACGCCGCCAGCACCTCCGGCGTTTGCACCAGATTGACGAGGCCCAATAGCGCCAGTGTGGCGAACCATACCACCATAATCGGGCCGAAGTAGGTTCCCACCCGCGCCGTGCCCCATGCCTGGATCAGGAACAGCGCCAGTAAAATGACCAGGGTAATCGGGATCACGTAGGGGTCCAGCAGTGGCGTGGCAACATGCAGCCCCTCGACCGCGCTGAGCACCGAAATCGCCGGAGTAATGACGCCGTCGCCGTAAAACAGCGACGCACCGAAAATGCCCAACCCGATCAGCCAGGCGCGCTGTCGCGCCGTGCCCTTGAAGCTACGGGTGGTCAGGGCCAGCAATGCCAAAATACCGCCTTCGCCCCGGTTGTCGGCGCGCATCACGAACGTCACGTACTTGATGGAGATGACGATGATCAGCGCCCAGAAAATCAGGGAGAGGATGCCCAACACGTTATCGTGAGTGGGAGGGAAGGCATGATCACCGCCGAAGCATTCGCGCATGGCATAGAGCGGGCTGGTGCCAATGTCGCCGTACACTACGCCGAGCGCGGCCAGGGTGAGCGGTAGCAACTGGTGGTCGCGCGGGGTGGAATTGGGGTTGGGGTTGGCGTTCATTCGGGCAATTGGTGAATGGTGGTCGCTCGCTCGCCTCTCTGCGCGAGGCGGGCGAGGTACAGGGAGATTTACAGGTACCGCCAGTACAGATAGACGGTGCAGATAGCGACCGACATCAGCATCAACGGGAACGCGGTCAGCAGGAAGGGCACGAAGCGGATCGGCTGACCGGCGCGTTCGGCGAAGCCGGCCACCACTTGCTGAAGGTGCCGAGGTAACAACCCTGCTCATCCACCACCGGCAAATGGCGCAAGTGATGTTGGAGAATGCGGTCGGCGGCGGCAGCCACCGTATCCGACGGGCGCAGCGTCATCGGATTCGGGGTCATCAGGGTTTTTGCAGTCATGGAATATCTTTGGTTGGAGGGGACGACCGAGCGGCTGAGTCCTGAAAGATCAGTTCCCAGTCAACCAGCAAATCGGGAAACAGACCAGAAGCCAGGGTTCCCGTGGTTTCGTGAATGGCGGGTTTGCCGTAACCTCCGTCGGCGTTCAAAGTGTAGACGATGACGACGTGATCGGTGGGATGAACCAGCCAGACTTCGCGCACGCCGGCGCGCTCGTAGGCGGCAAGTTTCTGAATCTGATCCTTGGCGGCGGTACTGGGCGATAGCACCTCGACGACCCAGTCCGGCGCGCCGCGACAGCCGCGCTCGTCCAGCTTGGCGGGATCGCAGATCACCGCAATGTCGGGTTGCACCACCGTGGTCACGTCCTCATCGGACTCCTGGTCGCGCGGCAACCGCACGTCGAAAGGCGCAACGAAGGGCCGGCAGGGTTTACCGCGCAGAAACAGGCTGATCTGCACGAATAGCTCGCCGACGACCGTCTGGTGGGCCAGACCCGGCGTGGCCATGGCGTAAGCCGCGCCATCGATCAATTCCCAGCGCTCGTCGGCGGGCCAGTCGCAGTAATCGGCGTAGGTGAAAATCGTTGCTGGTTTGCGCCGTGGTTGCCCCATGATGAAACCTCCCATGATGTGGATCGATGAAATCTAACCAAACGTACCGCCGTTCCAACCCCAGTTTTCGGCGCTGGCGCTGGTGAAACCGAGATAGACCCGGTCGGGTGGGATACCGAGTTGCTCTTGCAACAACGCGCAGATGCGCTCGGACAGCTTGCGGTTGACCGCGCCGTTCAGGCCGCCGATGCTGCGGATATCGGCGTAGGCGGCGGGGCCTTCAGCCCCGCCCATCAGCATCGCTGCTTCACTGACGGTGACCATGACGTAGCGTTCCGGTTTACCGATGCACTCGGCGACGATGGTCGAGAGCGGCGCGAGCAGGTTGTAACGCTGCTGGTTGGACAAACGCACCGAGGTTTGCAGGGCGAGCAGGGGCATGGGATAAACCTCCAGGGTGGGAAACAGGGAGCGGAAGCCCGGCGCAGTCGGGCAACCATTCAGTACAGTACAGTACCTGGGAAGGCGCTTGGCGGCGAAATATTCCACGTGGAATATTCGACGCGATGTTTTTTCCGTGGTCGCGGGCGACCATCCCAAGGAATTTTTCAGGAGCCGCGGACGCAAGGCGGACAAGGCGGCGGCAACGACAGGGCGTGGATAAACCCATCGCCAAGCTGCTGGTCAAGCAGGCCGCCGCCAGCGGTACCAGCCATGGGCGAGCAACAGGGCCATCCCTAGCAGCGTGACTGCCGCCACCCACGGGTTGAGTTGCCGGATGAGACCGAGAATCGCGCGCCAATGTTCGTCCAGGTAATAGATGCCCAGACCCCAGCAGCCGACCCACAGCGCCGCGCCCAGGGCGTTGTACGCGGTAAAGGTCCACCAGGGCATTTCCAGGATGCCGGCGGCGATGCCGTTCAGTTGGCGTAGCCCGTCAAAGAACCGCCCGATGACGATCAATCCCCCGCCATAACGGCTGAAACCCTGTTCGACCCGCTGCAAGTGACGTTCGTCCACCCGGAAACGGTGCAGCAACGCCCGTCCGCCCCGACGGCCTATGAGATAGCCCAGGCTGCTGCCCAGGATCGCCGCCAGGAAGGCGGTCAGTAGCAGCGGGCCGAGGTAGAAATCGGTTTGGGTGGCGGCGGTCACCGCGCCGGCGATCAGCAAGGTTTGACCGGGCGCCGGGATACCGAAGCCTTCCACCCCCACCGCCGCGAATACCGCACCGTAACCATAGCGGTCCAACCACGGTTCAACGGCCGCGATGTCATGCTGGATTTCGCCCAGCAGGCGATGCGGTAAGGATTCGGTCGGCATCGCGCTGGGCGCTGGATGTTCCACGGGGACCGTTTGCGCGGCCGCCCAGCCAGCCACCAGCATCCACCCCAACAACAAACTTGCCAGCCATCGCCTAATGTTGTGCATAATTCGAAGCCTCAAGAATCAAGCTCTCTTCACTTGCCCGTCAGGATACCGCTTCGATGCTGAAGCAAGATCTCATCATGCTGATAACGTCCGTGGTGGCGCTGATTCACACCTTGGGGGTGTTGTCGGCGATCAATGCCGTGGCCAGCGTCAGAACCCCGCAGGGCGCCATCGCCTGGGCGATTTCCTTGCTGACGTTTCCCTACCTCGCTCTGCCACTGTACTGGATTTTGGGTCGCAACCGCTTCCACGGCTACGTCGAGGCCATGCGGCGCGGCGTGCTGGAACAGGCCGATCGCGGCGGAATCGCTATGATCCTGGAGCAACTGCGCGGCCATCAGGTCGATCTGCCGCCCGAGCGGGCTGGCGATCTCCAGGTCCTCGCCCAATTGAGTCGCGTCCCCTATACCCAGGGCAATGTCCTGGAACTGCTGGTCGATGGCGAAGCCACGTTCGACGCTATTTTCACCGCGCTCGAAGCGGCCGAGCGTTACATCCTGATTCAGTTTTTCATCATCAAGGACGACGACCTGGGCCGCGAACTGCACGCCCGGCTGCTGCGCAAGGCGGCTGCCGGCGTATCGGTCCGGCTTCTGTACGATGAGATCGGTAGCCACGCGCTGCCGAAAGCCTATGCGGAGACCCTGCGCGCCGCCGGCATTGCCGTGTCGGCATTCCACACCAGGCGCGGCCGGCGCAACCGCTTCCAGCTCAATTTCCGCAATCACCGCAAGATCGTGGTGGTGGATGGCCGGGTGGCTTTCGTCGGCGGCCTGAATGTGGGTGACGAATACCTGGGGCGCGGCCCGCTCGGCCACTGGCGCGATACGCACCTGCGAGTCAGGGGGCCGGTGGTGCAAGCGCTGCAACGGGTGTTCCTCGCGGACTGGTACTGGGCCACCCGGCAGGTGCCCGACCTGGAATGGCGGCCGACGGTGGCCGGCGACCAGACAGCGCTGATTTTTCCCACCGGCCCGGCCGATGCGCTGGAAACCTGCTCGATGTTTTTCCATCAGGCCATTGTCAGCGCCCGGCGGCGGTTGTGGATCGCCAGCCCCTATTTCGTACCCGACCCGCCGGTGTTCGAGGCGCTGCAACTGGCGGCCTTGCGCGGGGTCGATGTCCGCATCCTGCTCCCGGCCAAGCCGGACCACAAGCTGGTCTATCTCGCCTCGTTCTCCTTCCTGGAGGCAGCGGATCGAACCGGCATCCAGCTTTATCGCTACCAGAACGGTTTTTTGCACCAGAAGGTGGTGTTGGTGGACGATGAGGTTGCGGCGGTCGGCACCGCCAATCTGGACAACCGCTCGCTGCGACTCAATTTCGAAGTCATGGCGGTGGTGGTGAACCGAACGTTCGCCGGTCAGGTGGCTGCGATGTTGGAGCAAGATTTCCAGCAGGCCCGGCGAACCTCCGCTGCTGATTTACGAGACCGAAGTTGGCCGTTCCGATGGGCGGTGCGGGCCGCGCGGCTGTTCGATCCAATTTTATGAAGCCTGAAGTGTGAAAGATACCTTATCGGACACAAGTCATTCTGGCGTTGGCAACGACAATGGGGAATCCGATGAAACATCTAGTGGTGTTGGCGCTGGCGCTGGCGGTCGGTGCTTGCGCGCTGAATTACGCGACTGACCGGCAATTCCAGAGCTGGCTGTCCTGGGCGAAGGCCCGCTGCGAACCCAGCTACGGGGCGCTCCCCCTCAATACGTTGGAGCAGCGCGCACAGTTTGAGAGCATGAGTTATCAGACCTACTACGGAGAGTTGCCCCGGGAGGTTTATGCCGACCGGTTGAGAATTCTCTATCCGAATAATGGTCTGACGGTAGATTGCCTGGCGACTTCCATTCCAAAACTGTGAGATTTTCGTCGGGTAGTTGGATCAATCGCGGGGCAAAGCGCCCCATTCCTTAATCATCTTGAGTCACAGTGGGGAAATTCTACGATGAGCAACACGTTTGTCGCGGTCGCATACGATGACATGTACACGGCCCAGGAAGTGCGGTTGCGGTTGCTGCGGATGCAGAAGGAATACTTGATCGACATGGAGGACGCGGTGGCCGCCGTTCGCGACGAGAAGGGCAAGGTCAAGCTGCACCAGATTCACAACCTGACCGCCGCCGGCGCGGCCTCCGGCAGTTTCTGGGGGTTGCTGATCGGTCTGATCTTCTTGAATCCGCTACTGGGGCTGGCGGCCGGCGCGGCCGGCGGCGCGCTCAGCGGCGCGTTGGCCGACATCGGCATCAACGATGATTTCATGAAGAAGCTGGCCTCCGAGTTGAAGCCGGGTTCCTCGGTGCTATTCGTGCTGGTCAAGCATTTCACCCCGGACAAGGTGCTGGCCGAGTTGGAAGGCACCGGCGGACGGCTGCTGAAAACCTCGCTGTCGGATGAGGACGAGGCCAAGCTGCAAGCGGTGCTGGATGCGTCCAAACCGCAGGCCGAGTCTGCCGCTCCTAATCTGGAGAAGCCCGTCTAAGTCGTTTGGCGCGATTTCTCAGCCATAACAAACAGGGCGCGTTCTCACGCGCCCTGTTTTTTCGACGAACGAAGCAGCTACGAAGCCGGCGATGGTGAAGCGGCCACCTTGACTGGCGGCGCGCTCATCTGCTCCGCCTCGTTCACCCAGCCGCCGCCCATCGCCTTGTACAGATTGACCATGGCGCGGAACAGATCGCCTTGGCTTTGCACGTATTGGAGTTGGGCGGAAAACAGATTGCGCTCGGCGTCCACCACCGTCAGGTAGTCGGTATAGCCGTTCTTGTAGCGGAGGGTCGCCAGATCCAGATAGCGCTGCAGGGCAGCGACCTGCGCCGCCTGATCCTTCAACTGCTCACGCAATTTGCTGACCGCGATCAGGTTGTTGTCCACCTCGGCGAAGGCATTTTGAATCACCTTCTGGTAATTCAATAAGTATTGCTGCTGCAGGGCTTCCGCCACCTGCAACTGCCCGGTCAGGGCGCCGCCCGTGAAGATGGGCTGGAGCAGTTGGCCGGCGAACTGCCAGGTCTGCGACGGACCCTTGAACAGATCGGAGAGATCGGTGCTGGCCGTTCCGAAAAATCCGGTGAGCGAGATACTGGGGAAAAACGCCGCCTTGGCCACGCCGATCAGGGCGTTGGCGGCGATCAACTGCTGCTCGGCCTGCCGGATGTCCGGGCGGCGTTCCAGCAACTCGGACGGCAACCCACCGGGGACTTGCGGCAGCGCCAGTTGATCCAGGGTAACGCCCCGGCTGATTTTGCCGGGGTTGCGTCCCAGCAACAGGCTAATGGCGTTTTCCTGCTGGGCGATCGACCGCTCCAGCAAGGGCACCTGCACGGCCGCGTTCTGGTATTCCGCCACGGCTTGCTGGTATTCCAGTTCCGAAGTCAGCCCGGCCTCGAAGCGCAAGCGGTTGATCCGCACCGATTCCTGGCGGGTCTCCAGAGTGGCGCGCGTGATGGTCAACTGCTGGTCGAAGTCGAGCAACTGCACGTAGCTGTTGGCCAACTGACTGACCAGGGTGAGGATCACCGTGCGCTTGGCTTCCTCGGTGGCGAGCAGTTGGGCGCGGGCCGCTTCGGTGGCGTTGCGCAGCTTGCCCCACAGGTCCAGTTCGAACGACACCCCCAGATCCACCTGGAAGGTGTTGACGGGGTTCTCGATCAGCGAGACGTCGTCCTCGCTCTCGCCGGCGCGGGTGCGCGCCCCGGCGGCGTTGGCCCCCACCTGCGGGAACTGGGCGGAGCGGGTCACGCCGTAGCGACCCATGAACTCTTCCACCCGCGCCGCGGCAATCTGTACATCCTTGTTCTCTTGCAGCGCGGTCTGGATGAGATTGTCCAGCACCGGGTCCTGGAATTGCTTCCACCAGACCGTGTTGGCGAGGTCGTTGGCAGTCTGGATGTTGATCTGCCATTGCGCCGGAACCGGAACTTCAGGGCGCTGGTAGGTCGGGGCGAGCGAGCAGCCAGCGAGGGTCAGGGCAGCCAGCAGCGCGGCGGTCCTCACCCCCAACCCCTCTCCCAGAGGGCGAGGGGGGTGGGTAAATATTCCCTCTCCCTTTGGGAGAGGGTTAGGGTGAGGGAAGATTTTACGCATGGCTGCCTTCCTCCTTGAGCGAAGCCGGCGGGGTCGGTTCGGCCGTAACGGTCGCGGCCTTGCCACCGCCGCTGAACAGCCGATAAAACAGCGGAACGAAGAAGATGGCGATGCAGGTTGCGCCCAACATGCCGCCGATCACCCCGGTGCCGATGGAATGCCGGCTGAACGCGCCGGCGCCGGTGCTGA
The DNA here is from genome assembly GCA_049290615.1 of Candidatus Contendibacter sp. GTDB lineage: Bacteria > Pseudomonadota > Gammaproteobacteria > Competibacterales > Competibacteraceae > Contendibacter. The sequence continues at coordinate 5,195 of JBATNZ010000215.1, read as the reverse complement.
TCGCCAGCGGCACGCAGCCGAGAATGAAGGCCAGCGAGGTCATGACGATGGGCCGGAAGCGCAGCCGCGCCGCTTCCAGCGCCGCGTCGATGGCGGACATTCCTTCCTCGCGCTTCATCACTGCGAACTCGATGATCAGAATGGCGTTCTTGGCGGCCAAAGCGATCAGCGTGACCAGGCCGATCTGGAAATACACATCGTTGACCAGGCCGCGCAGGAACACCGCCAGCAGGGCCCCGGCCACCGCGAACGGCACGGCGATGATCACCGCGATGGGCAGCGTCCACTTCTCGTACTGCGCCGCCAGAATGAGGAACACCATGATGATGCCGAACACGAAGGCCAGCGCCGAAGCCGCGCCCACCTGCTTCTCCTGAAAGGCCTGACCGGCCCAGGCGTAGCTCATGCCTTCCGGCAAGGCTTCCCCGGCCAGCGCTTCCATCGCCGCCAGCGCCTGCCCGGAACTGTAGCCGGGCGCGGCGTTGCCGTTGACGCGAGCGGCGGGGAACACGTTGAAGCGGGGCACGTTGTCCGGGCCGGTGATGTATTTCACCGTGACCAGCGCGCTCAGCGGCACCATCTGGCCGGTGGTCGAGCGCACGAAGATCTGGCTGATGTCCTCGGGGCGGGTGCGGTATTGGGTGTCCGCTTGCAGCATAACCCGGAAGGTTCGACCCAGCTTGTTGAAGTCGTTGACGTAAATCGAGCCAAAGATGCCTTGCATCAGATCGAACACGGTGTCGATCGGCACGTTCAAGGCCCGCGCTTTTTCCCGGTCGAGATCGACGAACAACTGCTGGGAATTGGCCCGGAAGGTACTTGTGAGCGGAGTGAGCTCTGGTTTTTCCTTCGCCTTGGCGATGAATTTCTGCACCGCTTCCTCCAGCGCCTTGGATCCCGCGCCGCCGCGATCCTGCACCCAGAACTCGAAACCGCCGGTGCTGCTCATACCCGGAATCGGCGGCGGGTTGAACAGCACCACCTGCGCTTCCCTGATCTGCTGGAAGACCTCGCGCTGCAAAGTCTTTTGAACTTCGAAGGCATGGAGTTCCGGTGCGGTCCGTTCCTTCCAGTCCTTGAGTGGCAGGAAGAAGGTCGCGAAGTTGGGTTTGTTCTGGCTGTCCAGCAAGCTGAAGCCGTTCAGGCTGACCACGTTCTGCACCGCCGGGTGCTTGCCGAAAATCTGGTTGGCCTGATTGACCACCTCGCGGGTGCGGTCCAGGCTGGCGCCGTCGGGCAAGATCGCCACCCCCAGCAGATAGCCCTGATCCTCGTCTGGCACGAAGCCGCCGGGTATGGTTTTGAACAGCCCGAAAGTGACGAACAGCAGGCCGCCGAACAGCACCAGACCGATCAGTACCCGCCTGATCAGGAAGGACGAGCCTGAGACATAGCCATTGGTCATCCAATTGAAGCCCGCTTCAAACCCCCGAAAAAAGATATTTTTCTGGCCGTGCGCCGGCTTGAGCAGGATCGCCGCCAGCGCCGGACTGAGAGTCAGCGCCACCACACCGGAGATGATCACCGAAATGGCAATGGTGATGGCGAACTGCTTGTACAACTGGCCGGTGATGCCGCTCAGGAAGGCGGTGGGAATGAACACCGCGCACAGCACCAGCACGATGGCGATCACCGGGCCGGTTACCTCGTCCATCGCCCGCCGCGCCGCTTCCTTGGGGTCCAGGCCGAACTCGTGCATGTTGCGTTCGACATTTTCGATCACCACGATGGCGTCGTCCACCACGATACCGATGGCCAGGATCATGCCGAACAGGGTCAGGGTGTTGATCGAAAAGCCCAGCAGATACATGCCGGCGAAGGTGCCAACGATGGACACCGGCACCGCCAGCAACGGAATCAGCGTGGCCCGCCAGTTTTGCAGGAACAGGTACACCACCAGAATGACCAGGATGACCGCTTCGAAGAAGGTATGCACCACCGCCTCGATAGAGACTTCGACGAACTTGGTGGTGTTGTAGGGAATGGAATAGCTGACGCCGGAGGGGAAATTCTTGGCCAATTCCTCCATCCGGGCGATGATCTGATTGGCGACATCCAGGGCATTGGAGCCGGGTTGTTGATAGACCATGATGAAATCGGTGCGTTTTCCATTCAACAAACCCTCCGTGTCGTAGCTGCGAGCGCCCAGCTCGACCCGCGCCACGTCGCGCAGCAGCACGGCGGAACCATCGGGGTTGGAGCGCAGGATGATCTGCTCGAATTCCTGCGGTTCGCTCAAGCGGCCCTTGGCGGACACCGGCAGGGTCAGCTCCACCGGATAGCCGGTCGGCGGCTGGCCGACCTTGCCGACGGCGAACTGCGCGTTCTGTTCCTGGATGGCATTGCGGATGTCGCTGACGGTGAAATTCAGCTCGGCCATGCGGTCGGGCTTGAGCCAGATGCGCATGGCGTAGTCGGACAAGGTGAACAGATTGACCTGACTGGCGCCGGGGATGCGCTTGAGTTCGTCCACCACGTTGATGTTGGCGTAGTTGCTGACGAAATTGGGGTCCTGGCTGCCGTCGGAGCTGATCGCCGCGATCATCAGAATGTTGGAGGACGCCTTCTTGATGGTGAGACCGTTCTGGCGCACGTCCGCCGGCATCACCGGATTCGCCAGATTGACCCGATTGGTCAGATCGGGCAGCACCTCATCGACATCGGTGCCGATGTTGAAATAGATGTTGAGCGTCATGTCGCCGCTGGCCGAATTATTCGACTGCATGTAGATCATGCTCTCGACGCCATTGACCTGCTGCTCGACCGGCGCGGCCACGGAATCAGCGGTCGTTTCCGCGTTGGCGCCAGGGTAGCTGGTGGTCACCTGCAGCAAGGGCGGGGTGATTTCTGGGAACTGGGCGATGGGCAGTCCCACCATCGCCACCAGGCCGGCGAGCGTGATCACGATGGAAATGACTGCCGCGAAGATCGGCCGGTCGATGAAGAATCGCGAAATCATGGGCGCTTCCCCTTATTGGCCGGCGGGCTTGGGCGCGGCGGCGGGTGGGACGATCTTGACCGGCGAGCCGGGCCGCACCTTGATCGCACCGTCCACGATCACCTGCTCGCTACCGCTCAGGCCGGAGGTGACGATCCACTGGTCGCCGTAGAACTCACCGACCTGCACCGGCTTGGCCTCGGCCTTGTCATCCGCGACCACGTAGACGAATTTGCCTTGGGGTCCCTGCATTACCGCCCGCTGCGGCACCATGATGGTATTAGGGCGAGAGGCGCCCTGGATGCGCACCCGGCCGAACTGACCGGGAACCAGCCGGTTCTTGGGATCGGAATTGGGGATCTCGGCGCGCAGGGTTACGGTGCCGGTCTGCTGATCCACCGTCGGCGCAACAAAGGTGACCCTGCCCTTTTGCGGAAAGACGCTGCCATCGGCCTGCACCAGTTCCACCTCCAGCTTATCGACGCCGGGTCCCTTCAAGCGACCCGCCGCGGCCTCGCTGCGCAGCCGCAACAACTCGTTCTCGCCGATGCCGAAATTGACCCAGATCGGATCGAGTTGCAGCACCGTGGTCATCAGGCTGCTTGCCCCAGGAGAAACCAGACTGCCTTGGCGGAACTCGGATTTACTCGACAACCCGTCCAACGGCGACTTGATGCTGGTGTAACCCAGATTCAGCTCGGCGGTGCGCGTCTGGGCTTTGGCGGACTGCACCTGCGCCTGCGCGCTGCGCTCGGCCGCCACTGCGTCGTCCAGATCCTTTTGGCTGAGGGCGTTGGCTTTGGCCAGCGGCCTGACTCGCGCCAGGGTGGCGCGGGCGTTGGCCAGTTGCGCCTCGGCGCGGGCCAGATCGCCCTTGGCGTTGTCCAGCGCGGCCTGAAACGGTAGCGGATCGAGTTGAAACAAGAGTTGCCCGGTGCGAACGAGGTCGCCCTCGGTGTAGGCGATCTTGTCCAGATAGCCTTCCACGCGGGCGCGGATTTCCACCGACCGGGAGCTTTCGGTTTTGCCGGTGAACTCGAAGGTCGCTGGGGTGGTCTGCGGCGCGGCGGAAACCACCGTGACTTCGACCGGCGGCGGTGCGGGTTGCTGGGCCAACGCGAGCGCCGGTCCAATGCTCAGCAGGAGCGCCAGCAACGCTCCGGCGCTTGGCCGGAGCTGGAATTGAGACATGGGTCTATCAACAGGGTGCAAATCTCGCACGGGACGGAGCTCCCACTGGTGAGTACGAAATTGGGGGATGATCTTGAAGTCGGAAGATTTTTGAAGACGCTTATTTGAAGAGGATTATACTACTCGCGTGATAATGCTCGCGTGATAATGCCGTGATATTCCAAACCCCATGGACAGATTGGGTTACCCGCTAAGTATAGCCGGTTTCTCCCTCCTGATCCGATTACCTCGAAACACCCGTTCCCGGTTTCATCAACCCGTCATTAAGGATAAATGCCATGAAAAAACAACAAGCTTTGTTAGTTGCCATGCTGGGTTGCGCGCTGACGACCCCGATCTGGGCGACGGAAGCACCGAAGGCGGCGGAAGCGCCAAAGGCGGCGGAAGCACCGAAGGCGGCGGAAGCACCGAAGGCCAGCGAGGAACTCAGGGCGGTGGTGCGCCAGCACCATGACGCCCTGAACAAACACGACCTCAAGGCCTTGATGGCGCTGTACGCCGACACGCCCAACGTGGCGCTGATGGGCACCGGCCCCGGCGAGTTTTGGAAAGGCAAGGCGGCGATCGAAGAGGCCTACAAGCATTTTTTTGAAACCTTCAAAGCGGGTTCTCTGAAGCATGATTGTCCGGACGTGTCGGGGAGCGAGGATGGAAACAGCGCCTGGCTGATGGCTTCCTGCGACATGAAGGATAGCGACCCATCGGGCCAGGCCCGCGAATTTGGGTTCAATGTCTCGGCGGTTTTGAAAAAGGAGAAGGCCGGCTGGCGAGTTCAGGCTTTGCATACCTCCAATGTGAGCGAAGAAGGCGGCCCCCCTCCGGAAGATGCGACGCCGACGGCAACCCCCGCCCCGGCGGCACCCCCCGCCCCGGCGCCGGCAGATGCGCCGAAGAAAGCTCAGTAAGCGGAGAACGGCCATGACCGATCAACATGAGATGGTGCATCACGAACCGGCCGACGCGCCCGATGCCGAAGAGCGGCGGCGGTTTCTACGCGGGCTGGGCAAATGGTCGCAGGCGGTGATCGGCGGCGTGCTGCTGGGCGGCGCGGTGATCGAGTCCAGTC